>CALYRM010000037.1 GCA_945482995.1 uncultured Clostridia bacterium
TTAAAAAACCTAAAAAAAATATTAAAAATGCCCGAAATTTAGTTGATTTAGGTAAAAACAACAAAGTAAAATAGAGGTACATTTCAAGATTACATAAAGATATGTCGATTGCATAATTATTAGTCTTGATGAATATTATTAATTTTTATGAAAATTTTTGGAGGTATTAACTATGAAAAAGAAAATGGCTTTAGTGCTCGTTGTTCTTGTTCTTGTTGCTTCTATATTGGGTACTTGCTTGGTAGGCTGTAATAATCCTGCTCCAGCACCATCTCCCGAATGTTCAAGCCACGTGGATGCTAACAACGACGGCAAATGTGATGTTTGCGGTAAGGACATGCCTGCAGCTCCTTCTCATGATTGTGCAGTAGACGGACACGTAGACGAAGACGAAGACGGCGTGTGTGACGAATGTGGCGAAGTTATTAAGAATAACGACGATGTAGGTATCGCTGATGATTTCGACTATGTTGACGCAGCTACTTGTGAGCATGAAGATAAAGACGGCAACTGTGTTTGTGACAAGTGTAAAACAGGTTTCGAACACAAAGACGAAAACAGCGATGGTAAATGTGACGTTTGTAAGAACAAATTGCGTGATATGAGCTTGAACCAAACTTATAACGATGCTGTTACGCAAGTTGCTACGTTGTGGAACGTTCACAGATACCAAACAGAAGACGACTCTTATCCAATCGACTTAACAACCAGCGGTTTGTATGATTTCTTCTTCAATGGTGACAAAACCGGTTATGAAATTTGGCCTGTAATGGCAGCTGCTTATCCAGAGGACGTAACTAAGGAAGTTAAGAAGGATGCATTCTGGAGTACAGTAATCCCAGCTGATGCAGAATCTGCATACGCATACAAGATTCGTTTGAACCCACAAGCTAAGTTTGCTAATGGTAAGCAAATCAATGCTGATACATATGTTGAAAGCTTCAAGCTTTTGATGGATCCAGATTTGATGAACTATCGTGCAAATGACCAAATGAGCGGTGATGTTGTATTCTATGGTTGTGAAAATTATTACTACAGCAAAACAGAAAAGACTTATCAAACCGTTGCAAGCATGGGATATAATTCAGTAGCAGACGCTTTGGCTGCTGGTAAAGATCTCTTTATCGACGTATGGGGTTTCTATGGTGCTAAAGGTTACGTAGACTCAGAAGGCAATGAATGTCCTCAATATCTATCTATAACCGATACAGTAGTTTATGATGTTCCAGGAAAACCAGGTTCAGATCCTACTTCTGGTGCCGGTGTGTGGGAAACCTATAAAACATACCTTGAAGTCGGTGCTCCATATGCTGAATATCTAAGAATTGAAAAGGTTAACGATCAACTTGGTTATACTTTCGATAAGGTCGGTATCTTCAAAACAGGCGAATATGACTTTACTATCGTTTTGGAAAAGCCATGTAGTGGATTCTATCTATTATACGGCTTGGCAAGCAACTGGATTGTTGATGTAGAAGATTACAAGGCTAGCATTACACAAGATCCTGTTACAGGCGAATACTTGAATAGCTACAATACATCTCTTGAAACAAGCCACGGCTACGGACCATACAAGCTCACCGCTATCGATGCTACAACAATGGTATTCGAGCGTGATGAAAATTGGTGGGGCTTCAGCGATCCTCGTTTCGATTGCTTCTATCATACAAGCGACGTTTACACTCGTGTAATGGCAGAGGCTTCTACAAGAAAGGAAGCTTTCTTGAAGGGTGATTTGGTTGGTTATGGCTTACAAGCTGAGGACTATGAGCAATTCGGCAACAGTGAATACTTATATAAGACTCCTGGTACAACCGTATTCTTCCTATTGTTGAGTGCTAACGAGCAAGCATTAAAGGATGCTCAAGCATCAAAGGAAAATGTTAACAAGACAATTTTGCTCCGTGAAGACTTCCGTGAAGCATTAAGCGTAACATTTGATAAATCAGATTTCTGTAAGACAATAAGCCCTGCAAGAAGTCCTGCATACTCCGTAATCGGTGCATACGATATTTGGAACCCAACAACAGGTGAAAAGTATAGAAATACCGAAATTGCAAAGAAGGGCTTAGTTGCTTACTATGGCTTTGAGTGCAAGACAGAAAATATTGATGGCGTAGACGTAGAATACTACACATTGTTAGGTTCTGACGCTAAGTATTCATTGGATCAAGCTGTTGCTGCTGTTACAGGTTACAACCCTGCATTGGCAAAGGCTAAATTCTTAGCTGCATATGAAGCTGAATTAGCAGATGGTAAGATTGACGCTGACGACAAGATTGAAATTGAATATTCATTATCTTCTGCAAGTGGATTCTTGACAAAGACAATTAACTACATGAACGATTCAATCAATAAGGTATTAGAAGGCACAGTTCTTGAAGGTCGTGTTTCGATTGTTGAATCTGCACCTCAAGGTAATGAGTGGTCAACTGCATTGAAGTCCGGTAAAACACAAACTTGCTTGTGCGGTTGGCAAGGCGGTGCATTGAATCCTTTCCAAACAATGTTATATTACCTAGAGCCAGGTCATGATCCATATGCTGCTAAATACTGGAAGACAGAAGCTATCAACGCTACAATCACACTTCCTGTTGGCAAAAATGGAGCTGATGTTGCTATCACAATGACTCTTGCAAACTGGTCTAGATGTTTGACAGGCGACACAGTAACAGTTGACGGTGTTGACTATAACTTCGGTTATCAACAAGTCGCAGACGAAGTACGTTTGGTTATTATGGCTGAATTGGAAAAAGAGATCTTGAACAGCTTGTACTACATCCCGATGATGCAAGACGCAGGCGCTTCATTGCTTAGCCAAAAGGTTAGCTATGCATTAGGTCGTGATGAATACAATGCAGTTATGGGACGTGGCGGAATGACCTATATGACCTATAACTACACTGATGAACAGTGGGAAGAAGTAAAGGGCAGTATCAAATATTAATTTTATAGATTAATAGTTTATAAATTAATAAAAAAATTGGCTTTTTAGCCTAATGACAACTTTAATTTTCCGTCAGGGGAACCCCCCTGACGGACTTAAAGTTTGTTTTTATAAGGACGCATTATGGCGTCCTTATAAAAACAAACCACACTACAATTTAAGGAGAAAACAATGTTTAAATATGCTCTTAAGCGTATCTTGTTGATGCTTTTTACATTTTTTGTAATAATGCTGATTTGCTTTGTACTAATTAAAGCATTGCCGGTTCCACTCCCCCAAGGCTCGGAAGCTCAAAAACAACAAATAATGGCAATGCGTGAGCTTCGTGGCTATAATAAGCCCGTGATGGAACAATTCTTTATCTATTGGTATAGAGTATTCAGATATGGCGACTTCGGTATGGGTGAACAATATTTGGTAGCCACCTATGTTGCAGAAGAATTTATGGAACGTTTGCCTGCTACAATGTTATTAAACTTGTACAGCATTATTTTTTCTATACCAATCGGTATTATGCTTGGCATCTATGCCGCACTTCGAAAAAACAAGTGGCAGGACCACGTGATAAGCACGGGAGTTATGATATTTATATCGGTGCCGAGCTTTATTTACGCTTTTATCATACAGTACATATTTTATAGCAAGCTTGGGCTGCTTCCACAAATTATGGAGTCCCCGAGTCTACATGGTTGGTTTTCCTGGCCTATGTTTAAGAGTATGATAATGCCTATTATGAGCTTGAGTTTCGGCGTTATTGCCGGTTTTACGAGGGTAACGAGAGCAGAACTTACCGAGGTGCTGACAAGCGAATTTATGTTGCTTGCACGTACAAAGGGCTTGACAAAATCGCAATCTATCTTCAGACATGCTCTACGTAACTGCGCCGTTGTTATCGTCCCATCCATTATGGGTGAGTTTATCGGTATTATGTCGGGTTCGCTTGTAATTGAAAGTATTTTCTCTGTTCCGGGCGTCGGTGCTTTGTATGTAAACTCGGTTACAGCGCTTGACTATAACTACTTTATGATGCTCAACGCTTTCTATACCTTTGTAGGCTTGCTTGCGGGAATTGTAGTAGATATTTCGTATGGATTTATCGATCCGAGAATTCGTATGGGAGGTAAGAAATAATGGAAAAGAACAATTATAATATTACTCCGGAATCCTTTGAATTTGTACAGTTAAATTCAAATATACACGATGTCAAGCTTGACAGCAAGCCCGTCAGTTACCTAAAAGACGCTATGCGCCGTTTTGCCAAAAACAAGGGTAGCGTTGTTGCTGCTTGCATAATTTTGTTGTTGATTTTAATAGCAATTTTTGCTCCGATTATTTCTCCTTATCAACTTACAGATCGTGATAGAGTATATTCCAATAAGCCACCTATGATAGCTTCGTTGGCTAACTCGGGTTTTTGGGATGGTTGCTATAATATTAAGAGTCAAAATGAAACTGACTATATCAAGTACAATGCTATTTATACCGAAACAGGCTATAATCCCATTGCCAAAGTTAATAAAACATATGTATCTCAAACAGTAAATGGAGAGGTTACATTAAGAGATCTACATTTGAATACCTATTATTCGGAGGGCGTAGAATTCCAAACGATTACGCTTGACGAATACAAGGCTATTCAAGAATATCAAAACGAAAATAATGTTCAAATATTGGTGCCATACGTTATGCCCGGAGATTTGGTTCCAAACAGTCAGGGTACGTTCGCCGATAGTCAGACTCTATGGAATGGTGATGGTGGTGCAAACTATTGGTATAAGGTCGATAAGAATGGCAAACCGATTTTGAAAAATGGGCAGTTGATTCCGGCTTACAAGAAAACTCCAAACCCTGATTTATATACTAAGGGAAGTCAAGCTTGGCTAAATGCATACTTGGAGTCAACTCAATTCCCGGAGTACAACTCAAAGAGAATAGCGTCGGACCCCTATGATTCTACAAAGAAGAATACAGGATACGTATATGGTACATATAAGGGTGATAGCGTTCACGTTAGAGTAATTTACTATAACTACTATATCTATAAGGTCGGTCATGAACCTCAATTCTGGTTTGGTACTGAGCAATACGGCAGATGTATAATGGAAGTTGTCGGAAGAGGTGCAAGATTCAGCTTGTTGCTCGCTCTTTGTGTAAGTGTTATCAACTTGACGTTGGGTGCACTCTATGGTGCAATCGAAGGCTACTACGGTGGTGCTATCGATATGACAATGGAAAGAATCAGCGATATTTTGTCAGGTGTACCTCTAATGATTGTAGTAACACTCTTCAACCTACACTTGGCAGGCAAAACCGGTGTTGTACCGGCGTTTATCCTTGCTTTCGTGGCGACGGGATGGATTGGTATGGCAAGCCTAGTTCGTAAGCAGTTCTACCGCTTTAAGGGACAAGAGTATATTCTTGCTGCAAGAACTCTTGGCGCAAGCGACTGGAGACTTATGTTTAAGCATATCTTCCCCAACAGCTTAGGAACTATTATCACAAGTTGTGTATTGGTTATCCCGGGTGTAATCGGTAGCGAAACTATGTTGACTTATTTAAACATCGTCAACCTCGAAAGCTCCAATACAGCAAGTATAGGCGCTTTGATGCAACAAGGTCAGGCGTGTATGACGACCACACCGCACGTTATAGTATTCCCTGCAATATTTATTTCGCTATTAATGATATGCTTCAATTTATTCGGCAACGGTTTGCGTGACGCATTCAATCCATCGTTGAGAGGCTCGGAGGATTAGTAAATGGAAAAAAAGTTAGAAGTTAAAAATTTAAGAATATCCTTCAGGACAGACGCAGGTAAGGTTCAAGCCGTTCGTGATATCTCATTTGACCTCTACAAGGGCGAAACATTGGCAATCGTAGGTGAATCGGGTAGCGGTAAGAGTGTAACTAACAAGGCGATTATCGGTATTTCGGCAAATAACGCAATGATTGAAAGCGGTGAGATACTTTACGACGGAATGGATTTGTTATCTATTAACGAGGAAGAATTCCACAAGCTTAGAGGCGACAAGATTTCTATGATATTCCAGGATCCTTTGTCTGCACTAGACCCAATCAATCGTATTGGTGGACAAATGACCGAAGCTATGATTTTGAAAAATAGAGCCAACCGTAGAGAAGGACGCAAGGCTTTCAACTCTATGATGGCTAATTTGCTTAATCATATCAACATTTCCGAAAATGTAGATAAGTCTAGCGAACAGGGCAAGGAAAACGCAAGGAAATGTAGAGACTTCAACACGTTTGAGATTCTGCATTTGAAACTTGAGGGCGCATTTTCTGACGCCCAAAATGCCGCTAACGTCGGCTATGAAGAATGTCACGATTTACTTTTTTTGATTGAAAAAAACGCAGTAAAAGACTTTAAGTACACAATCAATCAAATACGTAAATATGCTAAAAAATCCGTACACCAATACGTGTGCGATTCTTCTATCGTAGAGCATGCGGAACAGACAATTGCTATATTGAAAGAGTGTTATTCAAAGAAAGATTGGAGCGAAGCTGTTGCTCCGCTATCTCTTCTTGAACAGGAATTCAAACTCGGAATGGATAAGCCTATGCCAAACTATTTTGCTTACGCTTATTATAAAACTTTTGCAAATCCTACCGCTTCTGATTATTTGCCTCAAGAAAATCTTGACGAACTCGATGTTTCCGAACTAAACATCTATTTGAGGAAGTATCTTGACGAAAACTTTATGTTGGACTTCATTGCTACCGCTCAAAAGGGTATATTGTATAGCCACGAGAAATCAATCGAATTGAAGAAAGTCGCTATTGAGAAAATGAATTCCTTAAGAACGGTCTATATTGAAGGCGAACCCAATAAAAAGGTATTTTTGCAAACTGCAAACGAAATTATCGACGCAGTAAACGACAGTATCGACCGCTTGCAATTAGTTAAGGATTCATTGGCGTACACCTTTTCACATAGTTTGATTCGTGCTATAAACACCTATTTTGACGCAATTCCTGCTAATAAAAAGGAGCAAGAAAGATACGACAAGGAAATGGCTAAATATAATGCGATAGTTGCCAAGGGTAAGACTCCTAACTATAAAGTTATCCCTGCAAAAATAGTTGATTTGGATGTCGCAAAGGATAATATCAGAGCAATTATCGATCGTCTACTTAATAAGTATATTAAGGAAGTTGAAAACGACCATTTTGATATAGACGAAGCTTCGGTTGCTATGATCGATTACCTAAAAGAAAAAGCTCAAATAGTTGCTCACAAAGTAACTAAGGCCATGGCGAAGGAAAAAGCATTGAACCTTATGGAAGAGGTAGGTATTCCCGAACCAAGACGTCGTTATCGTCAATATCCCTTCGAGTTTTCGGGCGGTATGCGTCAACGTATAGTTATTGCTATCGCACTTGCCGCTAACCCCGATATCTTGATTTGCGACGAGCCTACAACCGCTCTCGACGTTACCATTCAAGCTCAAATTTTGGAATTAATCAATAAGATTAAGAAGGAAAGAAATTTATCTATTATCTTCATCACACACGACCTAGGCGTTGTTGCTAATATGGCAGATAGAGTCGCTGTAATGTACGCAGGTAAAATCGTTGAAACGGGTACGGTAGAAGATATTTTCTATCATCCTGCTCATCCATACACTTGGGCGCTGTTATCCTCAATGCCCGATCTCGATACCAACGAAAAGCTCGAGGCAATTCCCGGTACTCCACCTAATATGATTTATCCACCTAAGGGCGACGCCTTTGCTTTGCGTAATAAATACGCTATGAAGATAGATTTTGAACAACAACCGCCAATGTTTGAGATTAGCGAAACACACAAAGCTGCTACTTGGCTATTACATCCGGACGCTCCAAAGGTTGATATTCCAAAGCAAGTAAAGGATCGTATTGAACGTATGAAGAAAATGGCAGAAGAATCAGAATCGAGCGGTGCCGATGCCAACGATGGCGATGACCTCGATAATTAAGGAGAATGGATATGAATAATAACACATCTACATCTGAAGAATTATTGACAAAAGCAGGCGAAGAAGGCGAGAGCTATCAAAATCCGGTAAGCGACGAAGTATTGTTAAAAGTTGAACATCTTTCGCAGTATTTCAAAATGGGCGATAACTACCTAAAAGCAGTCAATGACGTTAATTTCGATATAAAGAAAGGCGAAGTTTTCGGTCTTGTCGGCGAATCGGGCTGTGGTAAAACAACAACGGGTAGAACTATTATCAAGTTATATAACGCAACTGACGGCAACGTTTACTTTAAGGGGAAACGTATAGTCGCAGGTGTAATGAGTTATAAAAACAAAATTAAAGCCGCTCGCAAAAAAGCACTATCCGCTTTAATAAAAAAGAACGATAACGAAGAAAATCCTGCAGATTTCAAGCAATGCTTTTATGAATATTTGAAAGTTCGTAAAACCGAGGTCGCAAATATCAGAGCTGCTAAACACGATCAAAAAAAGTGCGATAAGGATTATGCTAAGGAAGTGTTGTCCGAATTGAACATAAAATATATACCGCAACTCGACGAATTTGCTAAAACGTTAAAAGAGTTGAAACAATCCGGTAATGAGGAAGCACTTGCAGTGAAGCTCGAAGAGTTATCCGCACTCACAAAAGAATATGCGAAAGAACGTCGCATTGCAAAAAAATCTCGTCTTGTAAACAAAATTCAAATGGTTTTTCAAGATCCTATAGCAAGCTTGGATCCACGTATGACTGTTCGTGAAATCATATCCGAGGGAATGGTTATCCACGGCATTCGTGATAAAAAGGTTATCGAAGAAAAGGTAGCCGAAATGCTTGAAAAAGTTGGTTTGGTAAGCGAACACGCAAACCGCTATCCGCACGAATTTTCAGGCGGTCAAAGACAGCGTATCGGCGTTGCTCGCGCTATCATTATGGAACCCGAACTTATTATCGCCGATGAACCGGTTTCTGCGCTTGACGTTTCCATTCAAGCACAGGTTATTAACCTTTTGAATGATTTAAGACAAGAAATGGGCTTGACAATTCTATTCATTGCCCACGACTTGTCGGTAGTAAAATACTTCTCTGATAGGATAGGCGTTATGTATTTTGGTAATATGGTTGAGTTGACAACAAGCGATGAGCTTTTTGCTCACCCACTACACCCCTATACAAGATCGTTGTTATCCGCTATTCCTCTTCCCGATCCTATATACGAGAAAAAGCGTAAACGTATATCCTACAATCCATTGGCTGAACACAATTATAGTGTGGATAAGCCGACATTTAGAGAAATAACAAAAGGACATTGGGTTAGCTGTAATGACAAGGAAGAACAAGAGTACCGTAAAATATTGGGCTTAGACGATTAATGAAAAAATTTTTAAAATACTTAATATCCATATTAGTAGGTTTGGCTATAGCCCTCACAATGATGGGGATATGGGGAGTTTTTTCAAATAAGCTTGATACAACCGAAACTATGAAAAAGGTTTGTGATGCGTTCTTTATGTCAAGTGCATTGCTTATGGGCTTAGGCGCTCTATTATGGGTTAGTAAAGAGGGTGTTTTTAACGGACTCAGTTATAGCGTTAAAAACCTACTTCACATTCACAAAATAAGTTCAAAAGAATGGCAACGAAACGAAACGTTTGCCGAATATAAGGAAAGAATATCCGAAAAGGTTAAAAAGCGTGAATTCTTGTTTTTAGTAATAGTAGGCTCGGGGTATTTACTACTTGCAATACTCTTTCTAATACTATATCACACGCTGTAAAAAAAGTAGTGCTGAGGGGTTGCCTCAGCACTATTTTTTTATAGAATGCTGTAATTTTATTTTACAAAGAAGTACAAAAATTCCGAGAAAACCAATTTCCAATATTTTTCGTTATGCTGTGCGCCGGTCATATAATATTCACTAATTTCATCTCTTTGATAGCCGTATTTCAAAAGATTTGTTATTTCCTTTGCTCCGGCTAAAAGCTGATCCTCTAAACCTTGGTCACCTTGACCGCAATAGACGTAGATTTTTGGACGATATGTGAAATCTTTTCTTGAATAAAAGTCATTCCAAGCCTTTGTTGTAAATAATGCGTTGGCAGGTGAAAATGCGCCAATATATCCGAATATATCATTGTATTTTAATCCTAAATAGTATGCGGCAAGTCCGCCCGAGGACGAACCGATTATACCTCTTCTTTCTCTTGTGCCGTATACTGAATAGTGAGAGTTTACCCAAGGCATTAGGGTTTCTACAATAAAGCCACCCAAGTCGTCAAGTTTACCGTTTTTGAAAGCAGGGGTATCGTCAAGTCCACTTAATGAACCAAAAGCTTGGCTCATTGTAAGTTCTTGATCACGATAGCCATCGGTATTGTCTATTGCAACGATAATAACGCCTGCGTTACCGTTTTTTACAAGAGAGGTAACCGCTACGTCAACCGACCAAGAACCAAAGCTGTCGTGGTTTTGTTCGGCTCCGTTAGCACCTATGTAGAGATTTTGAGAGTCAAACATATATAGAACTGCATATTTCTTTTTTGGATTATAATCGGGTGGAGTGTACACCGAAAACTTCTTGCTATGAGTGCTATTATATGATAAGTTTTTTTGGTCATTAAGGGTAAAATACTCCACTTTGCCGTAATTGTCGGTGTTCATTGTAAATACTCCTAACTCTTCATTCTTTTTATAATATCCGCTAACCGCAGGATTTACTGTTAAATCGAGAGTTTGATCTCCGCTTCCGTTATTAAAAATAATTCTATCGTATTCGGCACTATCTACAGTGCATTTGTATTGTTTCTCTCCAAATCCGGAAACCGATGTTGAGGTTAATTTTTCTCCCGGCCAAGCCTTTTTCTGAACTGTGGTTTTGCTGTTCCACATATATGCGTAGACGTTTTGCCAATTATCACTGTTTGTATAATACACATCAACAACCGTATCGATTACGGGCTTTACATCATCGTCGGGCTTATCTTCCTTGGGTATGGCCACGCTTATAGTGTGTGAATTAGGTTCAAGCTTCAAAATAAATTCGTAATCACCTGCGATTTTAATCGTACCGTCAAAGGTTTCGGGAGCGTAATTATCGTACTCATTTCCGTCGCCATCCTTGATTTGAACACGGTCGCCAATGGTAAGCGTAAGTTTTATGGAGTATTCGTTTTCGCCGCTTGATTGCAGTAATATGTTTGTTGTTACTTGATTACTAGTAACGTATACCGCATATTCGGTAGGTTTATCAGGATTAGGCTTATCTTCCTTAGGAATGGTAACGCTAATAGTGTGCGAATTATCATCAAGCTTCAATACAAATTCATATTCACCTGCGATTTTAATCGAGCCGTCAAAGGTTTCGGGCGAATAGTTGTTGTAAATATTATCGTCACTGTCTTTGATTTGAACGTGGTCGCCAACGGTAAGCGTAAGCTTTATGAAGTATTCATTTTCGCCGTTTGATTGCAATAATTGTTTTGATGTTACTTGGTCGTTGACATATATCGCATATTCGTTCGTAGACGTATCGGTATTATCCGGAATAGTTGAGCCGTTATCGTCGATTGGTTGCGTATTCTCTTTACAACATACAAAGACCGTTAGTGAAGTAATAACCAAAATCAATATCAATGCTACTAATAAAACTCTCTTTTTCATAAAGCGTTTCCTTTGAAAAGTATGGTATTTATTATAATATAATAACATTATACCAATAAAAAATATTATTGTAAAGATGTAAATTACTTGTCATCCTGAGCTATAAATGTCATTCTGAGCGTAGTGAAACGAAGTCGAAGAATCTCATCCTTGTTGTCATCCTCAAGCGTTGCGTAGCGTAGTCGTGAGGATCTCATCCATTTTATAAGGATGTAGATGTCTCCACTACGGTCGACATGACGTTACATCCTTATTGTCATCCTGAAAGCGTTGTTCGAAGGATCTCATCCATATTGGAATGATAAAGAATGATAAAACCAGGACTGCGTGAATTGCACATTGCACATTAAAAAAAGTACATCGTACTTTTTTTTAAAAGGTATTGACAACGGATAATTAATTTGATATATTACAACTACAAATAAAGGAGAAACAGTTGTGTCAGTTAAGTTGGTTGATAATTGTGACGGAATAGAGCTTTATCGTCTTGAATCGGGTAATTCTTATGTGGAAATAATGACATATGGTGCAAGAATACATAAAATCTGTGTGCCGGATAAAAACGGAGTAATTCAAGATGTTGTATTAGGGTTTGAAAATCCTACCGAATATAGAGGTCCTAATCCGTATTTTAACGCTTGTATTGGCAGAGTTGCCAATAGAATTGGTGGATCAAGCTTTGTTATCGATGGTCAGAGATATATTTTACCTGCTAACGAGAGAAAAAATCATCTTCACGGTGGCATTGAGGGTTTTGATAGAAAAACCTTTACGGCAACCATTGACGGCGATATATTAAGACTAAAATATTTATCTGTCGACGGAGAAGAGGGCTACCCCGGCAATTTACAGGTAACCGTTGAATACTCCTTTGTTGACGGCAACTTAAAAATTGCTTATTTTGCATATTCAGATAGACCTACACATTGTAGCTTGACTAACCACGCATACTTTAATTTAAATGGCGATTACAAAAGCATTGTCAACCACCGCTTGTTTATAAAATCTCACTCAATCACCAATATTGATAATGAGCTTATACCTAATGGCGAAATCTTGGATATTAAAGGCACAAAATACGATTTCTCGTGTATGAGAGTTATAGGTGAGCATTTGTTCGATAACGACGGCTTATTGCAGGTTGCAGGTGGATACGATTTTAACTATATTTTGGATAATGACGGCGGTGCTGTCGCCGAGGTTATTGGCGACAAGAGCGGAATAGTTATGAGAGTTTATACCGATAGACCTTGTGTGCAATTTTATAGCGGAAATTTTTTAGACGGCACAGTAAAAGGCAAGGCTGTTTTTAATAGAAATTGTGCAATTGCGCTTGAAACGCAGGGCTATCCAAACGCTTGTAACATTCCAAGCTTTCCTACAACATTGATAGGCAAGGACGGCTTTAAATCGGAAACCACATATTCTTTCAGCATAATAGATTAAAAAGCAAAAAAATTACTATATTTTTTAAAAAAACTGGTGAATACTAGTTTACAAGTGAGATAGTTATCCATATAATATATGAATTAATAGGGAGGTGCATACATGGGAAAATATAAACTATGTCCTCGTTGCGAGCTAAATTGGATTTTAGAAGACGTTGAATATTGCGATGTTTGTAAAGACGAATTAAGGGGCGTTCTTTCAAATGATGAAGCCGATTTAGAAGAAGAATACTCAAAAATTTGCCCTCGTTGTCACGTCAACTATATTAGCGAAGATCAAGAATTTTGCGAATCTTGCCGTGCTGACTTAGAAAAGCTAAACGTAATGCACGAGGGGGAATCAGTTGAGTGGAGAAATAACGATAATAGATCTGTGCTCGATGAAGCTGAAAGCCTAGAAAACGATCAAGAAGAGGAAGACGAGGATAGTGATATTGTCATGACTGACGACGATTTTATCGATGATGACGATGAAATCAACGATGAATTATCTGAATTAGATGATGAAATAGATGAGTTAGACGAAGAAGATGACGAAGAAAAGTCAAAAGACGAAGATGACTTTGACGATTTCGACGAATTAGACGATATAGACGAATTAGACGATATAGACGATATAGACGACTACGGCGACGAAGACGAAGAAGAGGACGACAACGACGAAGAGTAAAAGCATACGTTATTTCAACTGAAGTACGAATGTATAGAGCGTAAAGTGATTTGAAAGCTCCGCTGTCACCCTTGCCAAGGTGGATGAATCCAATCTTTAGTTGTGGAAATCCATTCTTATCATCGTTTCGAGCGTAGTCGGGAATTTTCACCGTCTACGTGAGTACTATTGTGTAGCAAATAACAGTGTGAGCGTTTATCATACCGTACAATCAAGGAATCCCAAATTACACATTACACATCGAATATAAGCTATCCGTTTGCCATGGGTTTACAGGTGATGGATAGCTTTTATTGTGTCATTACTCAAATGGTTTGATTGGTCGAAAAATATAGAAAAAGTCGGAGCCTTGATTTTCGAATGAAAAAATGAATAATGAAGTCGCTTTGCTATTGTGAATTTTTTGATTTGATGATCGTTTCGTTTGCTGTAACTTTTTTCTTTGTGATTATTCATTTATATTTTTTATACTTGATTTTTTTTCTTATATAAAGTATTCTTATAATATAAAATTTTTAAGAGGTTATTTATGGCTAAAAACGATAATATAGACGAAAATGTTGATTTGATGGATTTACTTCTCGACGACGATTACGACGAACCTATTATTTTGTTTGATGAAAATCAAAATAAGGTTGCCTTTGAAAAAGTCGCAGTAATAAACCTTAGTGGAATGCTTTATTTTATTTTGTCGCCTCTCGATTATATTGACGGAATAGGCGAAGACGAAGCACTTGTCTTTAAATTTGTCGAAAACAAAAAGGGTGAACAGCTTTTAACTGTTGAAGAAAGCGAAGAAGTAGCAATGAAAGTTTTTGATGAATATTATAGGCTGTTGGGTGAAATGGAGTAATGAAAAAAATAACTAAAAGCGATTTAATAATATTGATTGTTGCGATAATAGCGGCAATCGGTGCTGTAGTTACCGTTTGTTTGATGAACTTTTTGCCTGACAAAATACCAATGCTCGACAAGGATTTCGGCGTTAATTTGTTAGACTCGAGTTTTTGTTATAATTCAACAGAGCTGTACGAGTACTTAGGCAAGCTTAACAATAGCGGTTTGAATACCCTTCTACAAATACACTCAATTGATTACTTATTTATGATTTGTGTGCTTGTATTAGAGGTTGGCGCAGTTTTGCTATTATCCAATAGAAAATTTTGGCTTATTTTTATAAACGCATTCGCATTTTTGGAATTCCTTTTCGACTTATCCGAAAATGTAATGGTTGACCTTATAATAAAGGCGTTGCCCGACAAAAAACCTCTTTTATCTTCGATATGTGGCGGTATGACTTGCTGTAAGTGGATATTTACCATTTTATATCTTGTTAGCTTTTTTGTTGCCGTTGGATATCTCGTTTTTAAGAACGTTAAACAAAAGAAAGCAAGCGAACAATCAAAAGAGTAAAATGATTGACGCTATTCTTAAGCGTTGTTCGAAGAAACTACACCATACCAATTGTCATCCTGAGCGTAGTGAAACGAAGTCGTGAGGATCTAATCCTTGTTAATCGTCATGTCGAGCGAAGTCGAGAAATCTCTATCATAGCACCCACTTGTAGCGAAGCATACGGATTGCAATTCTTAACAAATGTCATCCTGAGCGTAGTGAAACGAAGTCGTGAGGATCTATCCTTGTTAATCGTCATTTCGAGCGAAGTCGAGAAATCTCTATCATAGCACCCACTTGTAGCGAAGCATACGGATTGCAATTCTTAACAAATGTCATTCTTAAGCGTAGTCGAAGAATCTAACACTTGTTTAGCACACAAAAAGCCAACTTTGAGTTTAACCTCATAAGCTGGCTTTTTTATTGCTTTATATATTTTGTTTTATTTCTTTTGTTTCTCGCCAACAACCTTGCTTAATTCAAGCTCGAAAGCGTCCATTGTAATCGAGCCTAAATCTTCGCCCGAACGATGACGAACAGATACGGTGTTGTTTTCTATATCCTTGTCGCCTATAATCAACATATACGGTACTTTTTCAAGTTGAGCATTTCTGATTTTGTATTTTAGCGTATTTGAGCTGTCGTCAATGGTTACGCGATAATTAGAATTTTCAAGTCTATCCTTAACGCTGTTCGCGTAATCGATAGCTCTATCGGTGATAGTTAAAATTCTAACTTGCTCGGGAGCCATCCAAGTTGGAAGTGCGCCTGCATATGTTTCAAGCAAGTATGCCAAGGTTCTTTCATAGCAGCCTAAACTTGTACGGTGGATAATGTATGGCAGTTTTTTCTTGCCGTCTGAATCTACGTAGTACATACCGAACTTTTCTGCTAAAAGCATATCTATTTGAATGGTAACAATTGTATCTTCTTTACCGAATACATTTTTGAATTGAACGTCGAGCTTTGGACCATAGAAAGCAGCTTCGTCAATTCCGATTGTATGCTCTACATGCAAGTCGTCAAGAATCTTGGCCATTAGACTTTGAGCCTCATTCCATTGTTCTGCTGTACCCTCGTACTTTTTGGTGTTAGCAGGATCCCATTGTGAAAATCTGAATGTACATTTGTCGAGCATGCCGACGGTACCTAAGAAGTATTTGCATAATTCCAAACAGCCCTTAAACTCTTCTTCCAATTGGTCGGGTCTTAAAACGATGTGTCCCTCGGAAATGGTGAATTGTCTAACTCTGATTAAGCCGTGCATTTCGCCCGAATCTTCGTTTCTGAAAAGTGTAGATGTTTCACCCAATCTCATAGGTAAATCCTTGTAGCTACGCGGTTTATTTAGGTAAACTTGATATTGGAATGGGCAGGTCATAGGTCTTAGCGCAAAACATTCCTTGGTTTCGTCGTATGGATCGCCCATAACGAACATACCGTCTAGGTAGTGATCCCAGTGGCCTGAAATTTTGTATAACTCTCTCTTTGCCATAAGTGGTGTTTTGGTTAGTAGATAGCCCTTCTTTTCTTCGGTGTCCTCAACCCATCTTTGCAATCTTTGGATGACTCTTGCACCCTTAGGAAGTAATATGGGCAAACCTTGTCCGATAGAATCAACTGTGGTAAAGTATTCAAGATCTCTACCGACCTTGTTATGATCTCTTTTTCTCGCTTCTTCTCTTTGTACAAGGTAAGACTCTAACTCTTCTTTTGAGGCAAATGCTACGCCATAAATACGTTGAAGCATTTGATTGTTGACGTCGCCTTTCCAGTATGCGCCCGAAATTTGAAGTAGCTTAAACGCTTTCAAAGCCTTTGTATATGCAAGGTGAGGACCTACGCACATATCAATATATTCGCCCTGTTGATAAAATGAAATAGTTTCGTTCTCTGCAAGATCGTCAATATGCTCGAGCTTAAATTTTTCATTTCTCTCTCGCATCAACTTCTTTGCTTCATCTCTTGGCAAGGTAAACGCCTTTATTGGTAGGTTTTCCTTGCAAATTTTACGCATTTCGTCCTCAATTTTGACTAAGTCGGCGTCGGTTAGTTTTGTTTCGCCCAAATCAACATCATAATAAAAGCCATTTTCGGTAGCGGGACCATATGCAAAATCTGCCTCGGGAAATAGTCTTTTAATCGCTTGTGCCATAGTGTGTGCTGCGGTGTGTCTTATTACGTGAAGCTCCTCGTTTTGTGGACATTCGCCACTCGTTCCATTGTTAAAAACAACTTTCATATCAATCTCCTTTTCGCTTTTCAGTTAAGCGTTATTAAAAAATAAAGCACCCAAAACAAAAAATTCTTGTTTTAAGGGTGCTTGGATAAACACGGTTCCACCTTAATATTTCACTCATTAGCCTTTTAACGCAAAGCCTACGACATTACTTGCTTTCTCGTAATGCAGCTCCGGAGGGGTATTCACGCTTAGCTTGTCCAATGCTCACAGCCACGACATAAAGGATCTCTAATTCAAGCTCGGCAAGCGTAAACTTCTCTTTCAACGCTTTTCTATATTATAGAACTATAATTTGCGACTTGTCAACGGTTTATACTAATTTGCCGAATTTTCTTGCATTATTTTAAATAAAAATTAGAATGATGAATGGATAATGAAGTCGCTAAAATATATTGATTTTTAAAATTTTTTTTAATTCATTTTTTAACATTATAATGTATAATATTTTATTAAGTATTAAAAATTATTTATTACAAATACAAAAGAAATTTTGCTTTGCATATATGTAAACTAATAGAGAGGT
>CALYRM010000038.1 GCA_945482995.1 uncultured Clostridia bacterium
TACCACCTAAAACTAAAATGTTTTTTCAAAAAATCCCGCCGGAGAAAATATAAAGACCGCCGCGATGACGGTAGGGGGTGCATTTTTCGCGACCCCCCTACTATATACCTTTCGTCCTCTGCGTTATTATAGTTCGTTTGCGGCATAATGTTCATTAACTTTATTAGATTTTTTGCAAACATAACAAAAATATTAACGATTAATAAGTTATGACATCATTAGAAAAAGTTTTATTGTTGTAAATTTCTTTTTTTATTCTCTTTTTGTATATTTTTTATACAAAACTTTACAACTTTTTATTATTTTACTATAATTGTTACAAAGTTTTAGATGCAAGACCAAAAAACAAATAAGTAAAATAGCAAAGATCTAAAAAGTTACTGGCGTTTAGTTCTTTACGCTAGAAGACTTTTCCCAAACTCTTTTGTAAATGTTAAAGATGTCATAAGTAATTATTTCATCAATTGCTCGACTGACTTCTTTCTCAACTTCTTTTTCTGAAAGACCATCAGGAAGCTTTGCTATTCTTGCTAGTCTGCCGCACGTGTTATATCCTTTCTCGACATCGAACAGGAACCAAGAAGTAAACTGCTCGAATGGATCAAAAGGATTGTCAAATGTTGTCAACATGCATTTGTTATCCATTACTAATTCACTCCTTTAAATATTTAGAAACCGTCGATGTAGAAACACCAAGTTTTTTAGCTATTTCAGCCAAAGTATAATTAGAAGCGCTAAGAGCTTTGATTCTATTCTTCTGTGCTGCCGTAAGAGAGCCATTGGACCGAGGCGTAGCACGCTGTCTAAGGGCATCTACATCTGTATTTGCAAGGATCTTAGTAAGCCTGTTCTCACTAATAGCCCCTGCTTGAATTGCTTCCCATTCGCGGTCCGTTATTTGAATATTGCGGTCCCTTCTGCTAACAGACCCCATCTCCTGCCTATACTTGCTAAGTGCTCTCTGTCCTATCTTCTTAACCTCCCCATTATCCATATCCTTACCAGTAGCCTCCTTATAGGCCTTCTTCTTTGCAGCAACCTCTGCATTTGCCCGGATCTGGGCCTGCCTTTCACGGGGAGCATTTTTCTCCGCTTCATTGAGCTTATGGAGTAGGGAGTCTACCTCCTTCTGGTAGGTAGCCTTAGCATGAGCATCATACTCAAGCTTACCGGTGCTCATGGCTTCCTTACGTGCCTGGTTAGCCAGGGACTTCATACGGTTAGCATAGTCTGCATAGGCCCTCTCCATAGGAGTATTAGCCTTAGATACCAAAGTATATGCATCGTCTGTCTCCGCCATCATAGTACTTGGCTGTGTACGTGTCCTAATTTCTGTTATTACTTTGCCGGTCTTCTTATCTATTTTACTGACCTCGTAGTGAGCATCGTCTGCGGTCTTATAGACAAGGGCTCCTTCTGGTCTAGTAGGATCGTATCCAGGTCGGCCTTTAATATTAACAATCGGGCTTCCCTGTCTCTTAGGAACCCGATACTCGCTCTTAGCAAGAGATATGAGAGTGGACGCGCCACCGCCATCCTGATACTCTTTCTTAAGAGCTGCTATGTCGTTGTCTTTCTCGCTGCGCTTCCAGTCCAGATGATGTTTCTCCGCATCGATGACAACCATACTATGACGTACAGCTCTAGCAAGCTCTTCTTCGGTAGCTCCCTTGAGAGTCATGTCGGTGATAAGGTTAGATACAACACCCATCTGAATCTGAGTATTATGCTTAGTCATCAGACGTATGGTCCCTTTTTCATATGTATCAGGGCCATAAGCAACTTTAGGGTCAAAGCCTTCGAGTCCTTTAAGAGGTTCGGTCGAAGTAATCTTAACCTTACCTTTGCTATCATGTGTCGGTATACACATAACAGTATCGCCATCAAAGTCAGCACCAGACAAACGATCTGCTATCTTGCTATTTATACCTACCGCATCCATTGCATCGGTGCCCATAATCTTTTTAGCTGTCGGGTTCTTATGAGTTACTGTAAGTATAGGTATCTCAAATGTACCACCATGAGGATAACGAATAAGAGCAAGCTTAGTTCCTGCGTCATAGCCGGGAGCATAAACCTCATTGTCCTTAAGCGAATTGATAGGAACAATAACATGGTACTTCTGACCAGGAAGAGCAGCTGCCTTAAGATGCACGGCAGCAGAGTCGCACTCGTCAGCAAACTTATTAAGAAGATGCTTCTTAATAGTCGGATTTGTAAGAGCGCAATAGCTATCAAATTCTGCAGTCTTATCGGCGATTGCCAATTTAAGCTGCTGGTTTGCCATCTTCTGAGACTGTTTAGATAGGAACTGGGCAGGAAGAGTGTCAGCCCATTCGGTCCAGTCACCTTGATCTGCTCTCTTATTTATAAGGCCAAGCTTCTCTTTTCCTGTCTTAGGATCAATATAGTAATACTGTCCGCCTTTGTCAGGATCTTTGATAAGTGAACCGAACGGATTCTCAGGATCATCCTTTTTTATAGGCTTGAGAACCGTATTGTCTTTAGGGCCAAGAGCAGGCGTTCCTTTCTTCTTATTAGTATTAAACACTACGTCTATTCCGTCAGGCATATCGTCGGAATATACTGCCATACCTTTGAGATAGTGAGTTCCGTCAACAAGAATACGAACTTGAGAATATCTCGAATCGCCAAGAGATAAATCTCTAACGCCTCTTCTAAGTTCTATTACGCCATCCTTTTCGATGCCTTTGAACCCATCGCTGCCTACATCGTCGGCGTACCTAACCATAAGACGCTTGGAATCAAGTGATGCCGGGTATGCAAGCTTCTTCTTTACTGTCATACCATTCTCATTAGGAGTCGGGTCAATGAGAGGATGAATATTCTCATAGTCATATACTGCGCTAGTAACCTTACGTCCTTTAGAGTCAATCTTATAAGGTGTGCCAGGAGGACATGCTACAGTAATGGTAGTCTTCTGACCGGGATTAGTAACCTGATCTACTCGACCGCCAGCTACTATATATCCATCTCTATCGAGAATATATTTAACCTGCTTCATCATCTCAGGAGATATACCTAGCTGTCTATCAACACCCGCACCGATCTCGACAATGCCTTTCTTGTCTATTTGTTCCTTAATGTACTGAGCTTTCTCTTTAGCGGTGTTCATGCGGTTTTCAGAATCTTTATCTAGCCAAGAACGAACGGTAGACTCATTAATATCTTTTCCGAGACGCTTGCTCATTCTTCTTGCTATCTCTGTCTCTCCAAGACCGTCTTCTTTAAGCGACCTAGCGGTAGAAACGTTGTACGATCTACGCTCATTCTTGCAGATACTAAGTTCAGTTCTGAATTCAGTAGTAGTAAGCCCCATAGACTTGGCAATACCTGTGTCGCCAGTCCAAACTTTTCCGTCTTCGTCTACATAACTAAAACCATCTTTTCGCATCTGCTCGACTCTTCCTATGAAGTCTACAGCATGCTGATAAGGATTTTCTCCTGATCCCCACGGATAACGGCCAGAACGACGAGGCATTCCGTAGTGCTCTAGAGAATCCTCCATCGATTCGGCTATTCCGTAATAGCTCATTATTTCTTCAGCTATTGGGTTCATTCCGTCATTCCTCCTCATAGTTGGCTTTTTCTAATAATTTGTTTAGGTGGACAATTTTGTCCATGATTTCGTAAATATCTTCTGGTTCCGGATTATGTACAAGTACACCATCGTTCTGGTAAATACGAAGCTCTATCTGAATTTCGTTAGGCTTAACCCGGTACTCCAAACAAAAAAGAGCGGCATAAATTTCAAGCTGCTCAATATGTACTTTCGTTACACCGGTCTTCAAATCATGAATTCTTAGGAAGTTATCTCTAAAAGAAATAGCATCTGCGGTTCCGAAAAAATAATCCGAATAATACAGAACAACCTCAGTATCCATTTTGAAGCCAATAGCATCATTAACATATGCATAAATAGTTTTCTTAGATTTAGGCTGTTTTATTCCGAGGTCAATAGTTTCTTTAGCCCAGGCGTGAAGCCTAGTACCTACCTCGGCTGCCTTCTTGTTAGAATATACTTCAAGAGCTTTTTCGTCATCGTATCTAAGCCAACTAGATTGGCTCGGACTGAATGGCGCATGAAGCCCCTCAAGATTCAAATGCTTTACGAAGTTCACCTAGTACCTCCTTCTTATTCTCTGGGCATATAATTCGCGAGAATGACATGCTGTTCAGCCGTTCAACATAGTACTCCTGGTTAGGTTGTTTATGCGCATTCTTAGATCTCTTGGTTTCTAATACCGCCCATTTGTTTTTGTACAGTATTGTCCAATCTGGAAACCCTTGAATGTACCCGGCATCATTCTTTAGAATAACGCATCCAGGAAACATTTCTCTTATTTCATCCATCAGCTTTTTCTGAAATTGACTTTCAAGCACCGGCATGATAAATGAACCTCCTTCTCCTATTCATTCAAAAAAAAACAAAAAGAAAAAGCATTAAAAAATAAAACTTTCTCTTCTCATAACAGGGCATGTTTTTTTCGCGAATTTTGTAACTATTTTGTAACTATTTTGTAACTGCTTAAAATACGAATGGCAAAAAAGAAGAGACCGTGTTGTAAGGACGGAGCTCTTCTTTCGAATATATGTACTAATCTACTAAATCATAAAGCGGAACAAGATCGTCAAGATTACAATTAAGAGCTATAGCTATATTAACCAGCGCTCTTGAACTAACCATTCTGTCTCTTGATAAGTATCTGCTTATTGTGGCTTCTGTTAAGTGAGAATCTTTTGCTAGCTCTCTTTGCGTTGTTCCTGTCTCTTGCATAATACCTATGAGATTTTCTGCAAAGATATCTATAAATTCTTTTTCGGTCATATATGCACCTCGTTTTTAAAATTTTGTAAGATATTCTATTGGGCAGTCTAGTGCTCTTGCTAGCCTATCGATTGCATATGCCGATGGAATAGCTTTTCCATGAATATAATTGCTAAGCGCTTGCTTAGACACTCCGGATGTTTCTGCCAGCTTATAGTGAGCACTAATTCCATTTTCATCCAACAACTTGATAAGCCTTCCGGAAAATTCCTTTTTCCAGCTTTCTTCGGTTCCGTCGTATTCTACTAGGAATCTATATCTATGGCTTGGCTGAGTGAATTCGACTCTTCTGCCATCTGAAAGCGTCGCTATAATAGACAGCTTTCCGCTTGGTTCCCAGCTAATTGCATCTTCTGCAAAACCTGGGCAATATAGCTTAAAGTCGCTGAATATCTCATTGTATAAATCGCTCATAAATTCCTCCTTACCGTTTGGTAAAAATTTGGGCTTTTTAACTTCCTATCTATTTTATCCATAATAGTGGATAAAAAAATATAAATAGATTACTATGCTTACCTATAGGTAAGTAAAAAAGAAAAATCAGTGAAAACACCACAAAATATAGTGGTAATGGCCGTTTTTTACAATATTTTGGGGTAGTAAATGTACCCACAAAAACTCTTCAACTTACCAATTGGTTAGTGTAGCCACAAAAGCCACTAATTTAGAGCCATTAAAATATTTACCAATTGGTAATGAGTGTACCCACAAAAACCCATTTTTTGAGTAAATGTGGGCACATAAACTAAAGAGCTTACCGTTTGGTATTGTACTTATTTTCCACATAAAACGACCTTATAGCAGCTCTTATAACCTCTGAAGCAGACATATCAAGCTCGTTCATAAGCTCTTTTATAAGCCGTTCGTCATTAATGTCTGCACGAAATCTTATGAGTCTGTCTTTCCGTAAATCAAGTTTAGGTCTCCCCATTAGTCTTAGCCTCCAGACCGTTAACAAGCCTGTTAAGATAGAACTGGGCCTTCCTTATATCTTCAGCGTACTTACCTTTCAGAGGAGCTCTCCAAAGATACTTTATAACCTGCCCGACAAGCCATGCATCTATAGGATTGTTGTACATGCATATGGCTGAAGCTATAGCATCAATACACTCAATGCCGCCAGCAGTGTAATGGGAAGGATGATTTACAGGATCATTAGCAATGTTCATTATGCTCACCTCCAAATATCAGATAAACCATTTCAAGTTTTGCCTTAAGTATTTCAATCTCTCTCTCAAGAGCTTCGATATGCCCATAATCTTCTAGCGCATCTTTATATACATCTTTGTACACCTTTTTGCACATGTCATTATAATTAACTATATTTAAGTTAGAAGTTTCGATGGTGTTTCTGTAATTAGATTCTCTGCGATCTCTATCTTCTTCGAGAATCTCCTTATCAAGTTTTTCATATTCGTCTGCATCTTCATAAGCAACGCTTGTGTAGGAAACATCGTGTGCGTTTTTCCACTTTTCAAATCCTTCATAATCAGCTTTACGGCTTCCTCGTCTTCCGCCACTCGCATCTATAATGTTGAGAAGTCTATTTAGAGTTCTCTTATTGATACCCATCATCTCAGCGATAGCTGTGTCAGAAACGTCAAATTTCTCTCTAAGATTATTAACGTACTGCTTTTTCAGATCGTCGGGGTATTTCTTAAATTCTGCGTATGTAATTGGTTCGTTCATCTTATAAACTTTTATCTCGCCGTTCATTTTGCTTTTCTCCTTTTTGCTTAAATAATCTGATGGAAATTTAACTCCACCACGTTTGCCATTATGAGTTCTTTTATTGAATGCTCCACGAGCTGTGCGTTTTCTGTCAGCGCACTCGTCGTAAAACATATCAGTTATTTCGCTCATCAGTTTTCTCCTTTTCGAATGTTTCAAATACAAGATCTCTTGCCTCAATAACAAGTTTTTCGTACATATACTCGCGCCCTTGCATAATTTCAGAGAACATGAAGTTAACTTCTCTGTCTTCGCATTCTCTATCTTTTATGGCAAGTATTGTAACTGTGTAGCCGCCATTTGATGTCAGAAACATAAATCGATAGCCACGATCTAACAGATCCTTAATATGAAAAGTATATGAATCTGGAATAATTATTTCAGCATCTCGAGCCATTAGGCTTTCTCCTTTCATACTTACCTCTGTATACATCATCTGAAGAATACAAATCGCACAAAGTATCACGTCCACAGATTGAACAAGTTCCACATAGCAATCTCGTACTCTTACTCGCAATTGGATGATCTTCTCCTACTATAGCCGCGCATGCGAAGCACAGCATGATATTGTTGTCCATTTAGTTCCTCCTTTTTTAAATTTTAAGATAAAAGATTTTTTCTTCACTTTTTTGAATAAGTTCTATTACTTCTTCCATAGTAATACACTTATGAGTCTTTTTATCTATAGTGATCGTGTATGTTGGTTTCCCGTCTTTGTTTAAGCCGTCGGCGCTCATGTCGATATCCATATTTTTAGTATTCACCCCTAAATACGTTTGTTTTTCCTCCGCCGGCTGACCAGAATAGAATATCGTAATTCCACGGACGGTCGTCACCATTTTTTATGGCGTTCCACGTTCCTAGAACCTTGGCTGCAGCCAGAAGAGATGTTTCGGAAGGCTTAAGATTTCTATAATATCCATGTATCTGATTGGGCTGAGTAATTACTCCGTAGAACGTATCCGGGAACCTAGGGTCATCTACGCGATTGCAAATGGTCATACCGACATTAATCATATCTTCCCACTCAGACTCATAACATTCGCCTGTCATAGCCTGAGCAAGAATATAAACGTCATCTGAAGTATAATGAAGAGGAACGGGTTCGGGAACTGGATATTCATAAGGAACTGTCGTTTCATAGACTTTATCGATTTCCGGAGTTGGTTCTTCGTCAAGAGCCATACTATTAACTCTCAGGCTAATTATTACAAAAAGAACAATGACCAGAAAGCATAAGATTGATATACAAATGATATTGTCCATAATATAAATGTGCTTTGATTTCATCTAATTCTCCTTTTGTCGCATTCGTAATTTACAAGTTTAGAAAATGCTTCAACTGCCCAACATAATGCATAAGCAATCAGGCAAAAGCATAAAAATATAATTCCTATAGTAACAGCATTCATTTTTTGCACTCCTTTAATACAGTATATGCAAATTTCTTTGCCAAAGCAGCTATTTTTGCAGAATCGTCAGGGATTCCTTTCTTTGCAAGTCTTGACAGCCTGATAGTCTCATTTATATCGTCTAATTCCGGACAACCCAAAATATCTGAGTCTACTATCATCTCAATGGTTGTGAAACGATTTCCACAGCTTTGACATTTGTGCCGTCTACGGCGTTTGTTTCCGCTATACTCACGAGAATCGATGCATACCAACTGGCTATCTTCACATATGGGGCAGTTCATCACGTACCTCCCTTTCCGAATATTCCATACACAAACGCGCCGACTACAATAATCGGCCATAAGAAAATAAGTATACACGATTCAGTTTTGTCTAATATATTGCCTCCTTTTTCTAATATTGCTCGCATAAGTAAACCTATTAGAATATACGCAATGGTAGAGCAAACAGTAAGTAGTATGGTGTTCATTTTATTCTCCTTTCATTCACGATATGTGTCGTATATTTCGATAGTTCCTTCCTTGCTGAAAATAGCCGAAAGATCTATTTCCGATAAAAAATTCATTATCTCTTCAATTGTGTTTAAATCAATTTCCCAATGATACTTATGGGCAGTCTTACCGGTAAGAAACTCAATAAGACGACCGTTTTCATCGCGAATTTTAGTAGTTACCTGTACGTCTTCTTCTATAAGGATGGCTCCTTTACACGGAGGAGTATTCTTAAATTTGTCTATTCTTTCTTTAGAATACCAAGACGATGTCCGTACATACTCATCTCCGGATGTTTTGAATACAGTGAATCTCATTTTATTCTCCTTTCAAAAATATAAAAAGGAAAGAGCCCTTGTTAAAGCTCATCCTTTTCCATAAGTAGTAAATCGTCTGTTAGATTTTTGATTATACTCCTCAAAGCATTTTTGCCGACCTCCAGATAAATTGTCATTTCCGGATTGTTCTCGTCAACGGCCAACATTATAAAACATTTACGTTTTACAGTTCCGTCTTTCTGAATAACAAACCTCGTACAATCACTATAAGCCTCAGCTCTAATGCCTTTATGAAGTCTCATATCGTTTAATTCAGCAGCAGTCATATTTACTATCTCCTTTCATTAAGGAGTGTGTTTAATTCGCGAAAAGAAACATAAAAAGAAAAAAGACTCAGATTTTACTCTGAGCCTTCAATCTTCATTTCTTAAAGTGCCAACACTTCAAATCAGGTTTCCAGTCAATAACTCCGATTTTATGCATGTACAATTCCTCTGCAAAAAGAACTCTCCGTATTATAAATATAGGTATCAACGGATACTTCTTCTTAATCAATTTCATGCAATCGACAGTATCATAATATATTACACCTTGATTCATAAATATCAACTCCTTCCATTATAGGAGCTGTTTAGTTCGCGAACTAGTCAACGTCTAAGAACTTAGGTAGGCATTTCTTACAGATATTCTCCATAATAAACCTATCATATTTCCAAACATCAGCTCTTCTATAAGACTCGAGCCAAATATACTGCTTGCATTCATTACACATATGAGGAATAATAGCGAATCTATTGCATGAAAATATCATCTATACTTACCTCCTCATAAGTATTCTTAGCCAGCCTTTGAGCATAAACCTCGAGCCATCCGAAAAATCAACACATATGTCAATTGCGCATAATGTGCATATCCACAGCAAAGTGCAAAGGACAATTGTTATAAATTTCATTCTCTCACCTCACATAAAAAATCAAAGCTGTCCATGAATTCGTTGTATTTTTCTATACAGTACTCAAGACAAGGGTGGTTCGAAATTTCTTTCTTATAATTTTTGCCATAAAACGGAGTGTATGGTTGCCCGAAATCTTCGTCTAGTACCAAAACATTATCAAAGTCATTCCAGTCGCTTATATCTTCTTTGAAACATATATCAATACTAAACTCGAAATCGTATTCTGGTAGACAGAAAAACTTTGTTATGTAAAATACCGACTCTTTATTAATCCAAATGCCTCCGAGCTTTGCACGAGCATCTATTAATTGCCCCTCGGTCGGAGTGTATTTCAGTTTATAGCTTTTGGCTTTCATTCAATCACCCATCCTTCCATCTTCGCGCCACAGTTAGGGCAGTAATTCTCGTTACATGGACCAAAATACTCTGCAATCCCTACACCACGCAACCTCAACTCCTCATGGCAGCGCGAACACTCTTGCTTATAATCGCCACGATGGTAAATCCAACGACCACGCCTAACGGCGGCAACATCTGCGGACGGAAACTGATTGATGATTTTAACGCCTTCCATTGTTATGGCATCTGCATCATACAGTGCATTGCGAAGATCTTTCAGATTTACATATTTATTCATTATCGGTCTTTTTCCTCAATAAGATTCCCAGTAATCAACTCTGAATACGGCAAACTCTCAATCCAATCGCACAGAACGTGCCATTCATCGAGTTTATGATTCTTACGAGATTTATACATATTTGCGAGGACTTCGTAGTTAAGCATTACTGTCCGCTTCTGATTATAACTGCTCGGAAGAAGTTGTATCATAGCATACCAATATTTCTTATTTTTACTAATCTTATACATATATCTAAGACGGTTAAGAGCAGATATTACATTCTGCATCGAACAATATGCTGTGTTCATTGCGTCATCGCCCTCGTATTCTTCGTATCCAGACATAATCCTCTCAAATGAAAAATCTTCTTCGTAGAATTCCTTATCATGAATCTTGTGCATCGTTGAGCAAGAGTTCGCAACTGTCCCAACTTTGTATGTATCGAATTCTTTCCCATTAATGGACTATCTTTTACTATTGTTTTTTGTGTATGTTGAAATATAAAAGAGAAAAGACCCAACGTAAATTACGCTGAGTCTCACTCGTCAAAGTTTCATGTTATTTTTTAAGCAATAATCTTCAAGCGATTCAAACATAGCCTTTTCTACATCAGGATAATTACTATAAATTTTTTTCAAACCTCTACTAATGCATGACTCGCAATATTTACTACCAAGCATGAAGCATCCGATGCCTCCGCCTAATACAAATAATACTTTGCATACCTTTTTAAGGCTTTGTTTCTTTTTACAGTCCTCCTGTGACTTAAAATAGGTTTTCAGTTCCTCACTTAAATTCATTTTAACCTGCTTCATAAATATCACTCCTTTCTTTATAAAGGAGAATGTTTATTTCGCGACACACAAATATAAAACAATAGGACACCATTTCGGTTTTCATAGGCTTCGTTTCCTAAAACCCAGCTACGTATCAATAGTAGCCCTACTCCCCCGCCCAGAAGGTATAGGGGATAGTCTCTACAGGTTCATTTCAAAAATAAAAAGAAAAAGAAGAGACTCTTATAGAGCCTCGTCTTTAACTTAATCATATAAATCTTCTATGTATTCATGTACTTTTCCTTCTGATATATATTTAAGAATTTTATTAACTTGTTCATCCGTCAAATAACCCAACACATCATCTCCAACTAATTCAGTATATTTCAGTTTCCACTTTCCATCGCCGTCACGGTTGCTCAATAATGCTAACTCCCATAGATCTTCTTCATACCCATAAGATCCATAGAATTTTATTACCGATGCCCCATAACCAACTTCTGGAAAACAGATCCTATATTTGACACCTGTTTTATTTGGATCAAATAAATTATCAGTATTCTTACGACTAGTTACAAAATCCTTAAATTCATCATTAAGTTTTAAATACAAATTTTTCATATAAATCCTCCTCATATGTTTTTTGTTTCATAAAGGAGTATGCTTTTTTCGCGTATATTTTTGAAATGTTTCCCACGGGATTCCAATGGGTGGTTCCCCGTTAGCCACGTTTTATCGAAATAAAAAGAATAGGAGACCATGTTTCAGATCTCCTAAACTTTTTTATTTTATGACATATAATTCACGCCATCCAGTTAATTTAAATCTTCGATTAGTGTTGCCTCTATCAATAAACGGTTTTAGATCAAGCGATCGAATTAGTATACACTGGGATTCATCATCAGAACCCAATATATCCAAAACAATTGCCTCTCGACCTTTATTGTTTCCTTTATTGATAACAACACGATCACCAGTTCTTAAAAACTGTAAATCAAAACGTGTCATAAATATCACCTTCCTTTCATTATAGGAAGTGCTATTTTCGCGTGACCCCTAGCGATAACTAGGAAAAGTGTTTCATTGGCAGAAAGAGTTTACCAATACAGAGGAGCTGTAATATCGGCGTACACAGTAATCATCCGCATAAACTTACGATGGTCAGTGCCTGCGTTTCGAAGTCGCTTCATTAGGTCGAAATCCTTTTCTCCGATTTCAAAAAATGTCTCGGTATCAGTAACCGTTCCATTAAAAGGGCCACTGTTTCCACAGATATCATGATACTCGCCGTCTTTGACAAAAATACTATCACTATTATCCCAAGAGTTCATAGGATTACGCATTCCTCTAATGGCTGCCTCCCAGCCAACTACATCAGTATTTTCAATTTTAAGCATCGTTCGTCTCCTCCCTCATTTTTTTAGCAGCTTCGACTATTTGGTCACTATTCAACGCATGCGGACAATCAAACATACTCAAATTGCAGAAGACGCACATAGAACCATGGGTCAATACCCAACAACGATTAGCAAGCAACCGACAATCATTATTCATAAGCTGTCTAAGCTCTTCACAATAGTTTCTTGAATCTCGTAATTGATTGCTAAGAATACTTACTTCATGTTTTAATTGTTCATTTTCTTTTGTCGCATTCGACTCCATCTGCTGGCGAAATTCGTCAAGATTCATTATTATTTTCCTTTCCATTTCCAATAAATTTAATTTCAATATTATCAGGGACAACCTGAACTTCTAAATAAGGAGGGATAATTATTATTCCAGTTTCTTCTTTCTGAGCCTTAAGATTATCAATAATAGATTGCATTCGTTCACGCGGAAGAAGCATATTGCATCTAACTACTAAAATATCAGGCATTGTTTTCCTCCTTATTATTAATAATCTTAACCTTATACCCAAGCTCTTTTTCGATTTCGTCTAGGGTCATTTCTCGAGTGCTATATTCCGTGACAATGTCAAAATAGCAACTCTTCTCGGTTACTCCTCGCTCGATTGCAATATCACAAGAAGAGCTATGCAGAGTAATCATATCGCTGCAGACCATATAATGATTGACATTATAAGGACCCCGACCATCAATATTAGGTAGAGTCCACTGAGGGAAAGGCAGTGAGGTTTTTGGAATAACAACCGTGTGCTTGCCCATCTTGTTTTCATATTTGTATACAAGCTTAAGATACCAATACCCATTTTCCTTAAAGGGGGTAATGCTAGCGAGTTCAACGTTTTTTTCGCCTCCAGAGTTTATCTCCTTACGCAATTCATCAATCTGGGGTTGGGTTATAATTCTATTATTCATTGAAACTTCCCTTTCTAATAATAGTATTTTAGTTTTTAACTACTTTATCTATAAGTTGCGCAACGTCGTAAGAATCAAGATCGAACGGCATCCAATCATAATCTTCTCCGTCTTTAGTCGGTGATATTGTTACAGAATAGTTGTCCATTTCTTTATCAGAGTCGCTCCATTCTATACATACCGTTGCGTGCTCAGCCTCGGGATGTTTGTCAGAAACAAGTTCTTTTGGCGCTATGAAATACAATACGGTATAGCCCAGAGCACTTTCAAAACGTTCTTCAAACTCAAATTTAGAAATATCAATATCTATTATTGCTTTATTTCTTCTCTCATTCTTTTTAACTTGCATGATATTTGAGCCATTAATAAATATCTCTAATAACTCCATACAATCGGGGCATAAGTCTAAGGGCTTGCTTGTGTATTCAGTTCCACCATTAGATCCTCGTCTTACTTTAGCAACCGCGTTATACTCTCCAGGCCGGTTTCCAACAGGGTAGTGCTCATAAAATTTTCCGCATCGGTCGCATTTCTTAGCAAGAGCCATTATTATTTTCTCCTTTCATTTTTACAATACTCTAAATATAATCGTTCCATTTACGACGAATACTTTTTACTCGATGATTTATACAGGCATGCGAAACTCCGAGTTCTTTGGATATTTCAATTTGTGTTTTTCCATCTAGAAGTCTTCTAAATACATCTTGTTCTTTTTCTGTCATTGCGCCCCATAGACCTTCCCAATCAAAAAACTGGACATCATTGTCGCCTAGAACAACATCGCTAAGCGGAACTCCGGAATATGTATAATCATCGAGACTCACAAGATCTTGTCCATTGCCATTCCGTTTAGATCTCGACTGAAGCCGAGCGTCCATACACATCTCGTTATATATACAATGGCAAGCGTATGAAGAAAATGCATTGTTTGTTGAAGGGTCGTATGTTTTAGAAGCTTTCCAAAGACCTATTCGGCCTAGCTGCTGGTAATCCTCATCAAATTGTTTTTGAGGAAAACGTTTGTTAAGAACATAGAATACTAAACGTTCATGACTAAAATATAATTCCTCAGGGGACATACTCATCACCCATAGCTTCCTTGAGAGATAATCTCAATCTGTTGCCGACCATTATACATTCAATTTCGGAACTTGATTTAGCAGCTTTTAGGCGTTTGATTATGTCGTCTCCGTAGCCTAATTCTTTTGCAGCTCTGATTGCTGAGGATTTGTACGTTTTCTCCCCGAAGTAATCATTTTCGATACTCATTTTTTCTCCTTTCCAATTGTCAAGTAAAAAGAAAATAGAACTTGTTATGTTCACATAGTCTCATTTTCCTATGATCCGATATCAGGTTTCACACCTCTCTCAATTTGTATAAAATATACAAACCACAAATTCATGTGTCATTTGCCTTCACAAGTCTATTTCTCATTATAGCATATGTATTTTTCGCGAATTAGTCTTTACCAAGTAAAAAGAAAAGGACATCATGTTTCAGATGCCCTAAGTCTTCTAGAATACAATATCCGGAATTTCTCCTTTGCAGTCGTCAAACCATATCAGCACATGATCGGTTTCCAAACTAATTCCGATATTAGAATCAATATAATCCCGATTGCCAGCAAGTTGCTGGTGAATCGAATTACCGATTTCTTCTATCGTGTGCTTGCCAACATCTTTTGGTCTGATAATAATTTCGCCTTTAAAGTTTTTCACGGAAATCAACTCCTTCCATTAAACAGGAAGTATTTTTCGCGAACTAGTCTTTATCCTCGTACTTAACGGGCTTATGAGAATATAAGTTCATAGTCTCACTAAGACATTCGTGGCACGGATCTTTTTCTTGCGGTGTCTTTTCGTACTTACACGTCTTACAGTACTGGTGAAAATATACTTCGTGATAATGTTCGTCCATGTTTATTCTCCTTTCAAAATATAAAAGAAGACACCTTGTTCAGATGCCCTCCTCCAATTCTTCGATACCTTCTTCAAGAGTCTCTATCAAATTGCGCGCGTCTTCAGCAGAAAGCCCATAAGTACATTCTATTACTTCTATTTTTGTATTTGATATTACATAATTAGAAATATCAAGTTTGATTTTATGTTCTTTTTCGCTGCAATACACGTCCATTTGACGTATGAGTCTATTTTTCATAAGTATCACTCTCCTTCGTTATAGAAGGTGTCTATTTCGCGATTTATAGGCGTATCACGGTTCTTCCTCATCAAACTCTATAAGCTCAAGATCATCATAAACATCGGCATACAGATTATAAACCCATATATTGTCCTGCATGATCTTACCTTTTGCCACATCGCAATTGTATTCTGTTATTTCGGAGTATAACTCTTTCTTTCCAAGATCGTTGTCATTATTATAGAGATCGTTTTCTAACTGATATACTAATGCGTTCCTCTTTTCTTGCATCGAAGCAAGATATGATTCTGATCCAACGCTTGCTGATATGGCGATTACTCCTAGTACAGCAGATATAATAAAGAATAATACGGCTAATGCGGTTGATATAGAACCTATAACATCCCAGAAATCTCTAAATTTATTAAAAGATATAATTGACACGATGACACTAATGATATTAATCGCAATAGAAATCCAAAGAATCATTTTTTTTTCTCCTTTCAAAAGTCAACCGCTTCCTGGCGAGTTATGAAGAAATGTATTCCAGGAGCACAGTCGTTCCACCTATTAGTATCAAAATCAGCGACTTCTATAGTATCGCCGATGGTGTATATAAAATTGCTGTCCCAGCTACTAGGAATAGAAATAACACCCGAAGGACTCCCATCCAGATTTGTTATAGAAATTACTTTAGCCTTTGAGCACCTACATTTTCTAGTTGTTGCTGAGCTTCGCAAAGCGTCGCTAGGTATTTCAAGTTCTACTATCAGTCCGTTTGCTTTTTTAAATCCAATAAAAGATCCTTTTTCCGGGCATAAAATAGGAAAATCTATATTTTTTGCATCAATAAGATTTGTCATATCTACTATGGCTCCATGGAGATCAGCACAACGGAGATCTGCTCCGATAAGATTGGCTCTATTGAGATTGGCTCTGCTAAGATCTGCAAAACTAAGACGTGCATAATTAAGATCGGCGCCACTAAGATCAGCACAACGGAGATCTGCCCCATTAAGATCCGCCTTAATAAGATTAGCTCTATAGATATTGGCTCCACAAAAGTCGGCATAACAAAGACAAGCTTCGCTAAGATCAGTCCAACGGAGACTTGCTGCACGAAGATTAGCTCCAGTAAGATCAGCTCCATGGAGATCGACGCCACTAAGATTTGCCAAACGGAGATCTGCCCAACGTAGATCAGCTTTTTTTCCATCAGGTTCCCCGTTAAGCCATTTTTCATGAAGATCAAGAATAGTTTTCAATTCTACAGAATTCATATTTTCTCCTTTCAAAATATAAAAGAATTAGGAGACCTTGTTTAAGATCTCCTAAGTCTTTACTTTGTAAGTAGTATCTTGAAAAATCGTCTTTTTCCAACATATTTCTTAATCACAAACAGCACTTCATCAATGTTGCTTTCAATCTGCTGCGGACTCAGACGCAGCATCTCGGACATATATCCGACGCTTCTTCCCTCTAAAATCCACAAAATGATCTTTCCGCTCATTTCAGAAACCTGCTTCTTTTCTTCATTGCTAAGCAAAAATGTTTGTTTAAAATATAACATTTTTCGTCAACTCCTTTCATAATAGGAGAAGTTTACTTCGCGAAAAAGAAAACAATAGGACACCATGTTTCAGATGTCCTAGTTTTATTAGTTTAGGATCAATGATTTCATCTTCTGCTTCCACTACATAACAAAATATTTCGCTTTATTTTCGAAATAACTAACTATATCGTTTGCGGAATAAGAATAATATTTCTTCATAATAATCAACTCCTTTCATTATAGGAGCTGTTTAATTCGCGAAAATAATAGGAGACCATGTTTAGATCTCCTAAGCTTTTTAATCGAGTGGTATCGGTCCGGTGACATATGCGAAAAACGTTGGGTCATTCTTCATAGTACGATTCATCTCATCGCGCCGATTGAACGCCTCCTGTTCATCAGTATAAGCGCTATCGGCCCAATGAATAAGGTTATCGCTGCATCCTGACGAAGTCCCTTGCACAACATATACCATCTTCATAAATATCAACTTCTTTCATAATAGGAGTAGTTTTATTCGCGAAAAAAAAAAGAATACCCTATGAAGTTTGGACCTCCATAGGGGATAACTCTTTTTGGCGAGCGGT
>CALYRM010000039.1 GCA_945482995.1 uncultured Clostridia bacterium
TATATAATATATCCATAAATATAATACATGGCGTACAAAGAACAGTTTTGGCTGTCGATATATCAAAAATTTCTAATAAATTATTTAAATATTCTGTTTGTCGTCGCCTTTTGTATTATTAAAATAATTTTTAGATTTATCAAAATGACGAACACCTTAAAGTATAGAGCATAGCATTTGAAATTACTTCTATTATGCTCAAAAATAACAATATAGTTAGAATGACCGAATAATGGTGCTTCGTGGGTTTCGCAAAGAGGGGGGTGCTAATGAGGTCTCTCGAACAACGCTTTCAGGATGACAGCGATGCTGTCAATTAGATCCTTACGACTTCACTGCGTTCCGCTTGAGAATGACAAAACGGATGAGATTCATTTACTTCGTTACATTACGCTTGAGAATGACATTATTGCATGAATGTCTATCCGTGTGCTTCGCCATGAGCTGGTGCTTGTAGGGTGGTCCCTCGACGATGTTCTGGATGACAGACATGCTGTCAATTAGATTCTTCGACTGTGCTCAGAATGACAATAAAAATGGTCAAAATGACAAGCGGATGGGCGGTCTCCACTTCAGTCGACATGACAGAGTAATTAATAACTTTATTTTATATTCCTAAAATTCTCTATCAAAAATTTCGTCTAAAGATATATCATACAAATCTGCTATTTTTATTAATATTTCATAGGACGGACGAACCTTGTCCGTTTCGTATCGAGTATAATTCACCCTTGAAATTTGCAATTTTTCAGATAATTCTTCTTGCGTCAGATTCGCACTTCGACGCAGTTCTTTTAATTTATTTCCTATATTAATTTCCATAAATTTCACCTTATATCTTGACATTGTACAAAATATGTACTATACTGAGTAAAAATGTACATATTTTGTACATTTTAAACACAAAAAAATTACTTCCGTAAATATAAAGTTAGCAAGGAGAAGAAAATGAAAAAAAATAATAAGCCGTTTTCTATTTATACTCATAATTATTGCAGAACTATTAGGTCTATTCGTTTGGATTTATACACTTTTTATTAATCCTCAATTCTGGTTTGGCACAGAAGGATTTAGAGTTATTGAGAAATTATTAACTACAGTGGTAATAGCAGTTCCTTTAGGGTTTTTAGATTACTGGATTCATCTTTTTCTTTGGTATGTTCCAACTCACAAAAAAAATCAAAGAAGAAAGTAATTATACTGAAACCCACACTTCAACAAATACTTCAACAAGTGGAAGCTCATATGGAAGTTCATACAATTATTCATGAGGAAACACCTGTGGTAAATGCAACCATTTTATTGCGGATAGTTACTCTAGTAATAATCCTCATAAAAAAGGATGGAGTTCTTATTATAGTTATGATCCACGGAGGGGCGACATGCGGCATGACGTTCGCGCCGACGATTCAGCATGTAGTCACTTTAACAAATTTGAAGAATAAATTTAAAACAGGAGGAAAAAATGAAAACTATTAAAACTCTTTTAGCTATTATTCTGATAATGGCACTCACAGCTTGCTTGTTTGGATGTGAGTTTTTAGGCAATCTATTTAGTAAAAAATTTGATACGCCGAATGTGCGTGTTATAGGAAATACTGTAGTATGGGATGAAATAGAGGGTGCAGAAGAATATGATATATACTGCAATGACGAATTGGTCACAACGACAAAAGACCCCTATTACATATCAAGAGATAATGATAAAAATCTAGCAGTTCAAGTCGTAGCAAAAAATGATAAACCGAAAAGGAACTCTGATTTATCAGATAAGGTTATTCTTTATAAGCAAACTAATTTCACAGAAGAGGAAACCCTAACTATTAACTTAAACTCGGGAAAATACGAAGTATTACCCAAAATCAATAAGGTTGTTATTTCGGGAAGCTCCGACAGTGCCCATATTTTAATTCTAGATAGAACAAATGACTTATTTATTGAGCTTAACAATGTAACCATGACGGCACCATCAGGAAAAAGCTGTATTGCAACTCAAGGCGATATTTTTGACTCAACAGCTAAAAGATTTAGCGTAACAATCCAAGTTAACGGAACAAACATGTTAACAGGTGGAAACTGTACTACTGTACCAGAAAGACCTGCTACTAATAAAGAAATTACAGGGAAAAAAGGTGGAAATGGAGGAAGTGGTATTATTTTACCTCTTGTATCATTTACAGGAGACGGTACGTTGACACTAAATGGAGCCAATGGCGGTAGAGGTGGCACGGGGTCCGATTCAAGTGGCATGTCTACTAGTAGATTTGGAGCAGGTGGCACAGGTGGCGATGGCGGTAGCGGAATAAAATCAACAAACATTGTGGTATCCATGCTACCAAACGGAATTTTGAAAGCATATGGAGGAAAATGCGGAAAAGGTGGCAGTCCTGGAAGTAATGGTAGCATCTTAAGTGGTCCTCTTTATACATCGACATGGGAAAACTACTACGGAAAGAATGGCGAAGATGGACAAAGCCTTTGCGGTGAAATTGCCGTATATAGTGGTGTATATCTAAACCAATAAAAAATGTTTATAATTTTATAATTTATTCTAAGTAAATACCGTTTGCATTACAAGCGGTATTCCTTTTATAACTAGACTAAATTTCTTTTTTCTAATCTTTTTTAAAAATAACACTTTAGCAGATGAGCAATGTGCAATTGAAAGTCAAACTGTTTGTATGCTTTTCAACAAGTCTGTGCTTGTAGGGAGATGTCTCCACTGCGGTCGACATGACGGAACTAGGATGATTATTAGTAGATCCTTCGACGTTGCTCAGGATGACATGCGGATGATTCGAGGTTGCCTAACAAGGATGAGGTCTCTCGACGATGCTCGGGATGACGATTGGTATGATCGACATGACGGAACAAGGATGCTTATTAGTAGTAGATCCTTCGACTACGCTCAGGATGACATGATGGTTGATTCGAGGATGCTTAAAGCGGATTAGATTCCTTTTCTTTGTTCGGGATGTCGCTGGTAGGTCAATGATGGCGAATTACTGTTTGCGTTTTTTTGCAATTAACCTATATATGGGTAAGCCTTGTTCGGTATAACGCTGTTCATACTCGGTTACGATATTATCTTCGTTATACTTTGAATTATGTAAGTCAAGCGTTACTTCGCTAATAACAAATCCGTAAAGGCTTAACTGCTCTATGCTATAAGCAAACATTCTTTGATTGTCGGTTTTTAATGCTATTTCTCCGTCGGTCTTTAGATACTTGTCGTATAGTTTCAAGAACCTTATATCAGTTAAGCGTTTTTCATGATATGTCTCTTTATGGAAGGGACAAGGAAAATTAATTATTATCTTGTCAACGCTATTATCGGGCAAAAATCTTTCCAAGTATTCAGCACCCGTACATAAGAATTTGAGATTTTTTAATTCTAATTCTTGAGCTTTTTCGGCGCCTACTATGATTACATTTGTTAATTTTTCAATAGCTAAATAATTGACTGTCGGATTTTGAGTTGCATAGTCGATTGCATATTTACCTTTACCGCAACCAAGTTCAATTACAAGCGGAATAGATAAATCAAAGTTAACCATCTCAGCGAAATGTTTATCCTTATCTGTAATTCTTGAGTCTAAACAACTTAAATCGGCATGGATCAAATATGGACTAACTTCTTCTACTCTCGATTCGAGATTCTTCTTCCTGCGCATTCTCATAACTATCCTAATCCACGTCTATATATACGTCTTTAAAATCGTCTTCGCCTTCGGCTAATCTTCTAAACAAATCTTCGGTTTGTTCTAATGGTACACGATTTTTAACTAAACCACGCACGTTAACTACTTTATTTGCCAAAAGGTTGATTGCTGTCATTATGGACTCCTTACCCGAAGCCACTCCGACAACATTCAATTCTCTTGTCAATATTCCTCTCATATCAACAGAAAGCTTGTTCATATATGCCGAAAAACCTGCAATACAAACCTTGCCACCTTTCGAAGTTAGCGAAATAGCAAGCTGTGGATTGATTCCTTGTACACATTCAAATACTGTACAATCCGCCATATCGCCGCTCGTGATTTCCATAATCCTTTGTTGAACGTCTTGTTTTTCACTATTAACTCGATAGCTTATACCTATATCCTCGGCTAATTCAAGATTTTCTTCGTCCTTTCCTACCAAAATTGGGATGGCGCGATAATATTGCGAAAGCTGTGCAAGAATCAATGGGAATACGCCTGTACCTAAAATTACGATATATTTATGTTCCTTAATATCCACAACATTCAAGCACGATGAAGCAAGTGCAACATAATCAGCCAAAACGCCGTCGTCATCGGTAACGCCCTCAGGAAGTGAAATCAAATATTCCTCGGGCAAAATTGCGTAATCACGCAAAAAACCGTTACAAGTTAATCCATGTACCTTATCCGCTAAGTACGGCGAAAGCAATACCCTTTCTCCTTTATGGAAAGACGACGTATCGTCTGCTTCACTAACTAAGCCCGTAGCAATTCTTGCAGGAACTATCGGTAGTTTTTCGCTATCCTTCCCTGAATAGAGAGCAAGATCGGTGCTAGAAATAATGGTACGAGTGATTTTAACCTTGACAGTACCATCCAAAAGTTTCAATGGCTGCTCTTCAACAACTATATTTCGTGGTGAATCTATGACATACGCTTTCATAAATAGCTCCAATTTTTTTTAAATTACATAAATGATATCACATTTTATGGAAAAAATCAATTTATATTTTTAGTATATTCCATTCGGATTGTTAAACTGCAAAGTACTATAATCAATGCGCAAAGTGCAAAGTGAAATTTTAGGATTAATTGATTTGTATGGTGTAGTGGTTTTCCGACTATTCTTTACACTAAGGCATTTGTGGTTTAATTGCTTTTTAAGGTGAAATTATCCAACGATAATTCACTGTTCGCTTGCTTCGCGAAGGCTTTGTGATAGGATTAGATGTCTCGACTACGCTCGACATGACATAATAAGGATGAGATCCTCACGACTACGCTACGCTCCGCTCAGGATGACATTGATAATATGGATTATATTCTTCGACTGCGTTTCACAACGCTTGAGAATGACACTATATACATTCAGGATGACTTTGATAATATGGATGAGATCCTTACGACTCCGTTGCACAACGCTTGAGGATGACATTATAAGTCAGAATGACACTGTATACATTCAGGATGTCATTGATAATAAGGATGAGATCCTTACGACTACGCTACGCTCCGCTCAGGATGACATTATATATATTCAAGATGACATTATAAGTCAGGATGATGTATTTTTATAAAATGTATTAAAAAAGTTGTTGACAGTCTATTTGTATTTGAGTATAATTTATATGCATCTATACAAGCGATGCAAATTAATATGAGGTGAAAAAATGAAAAACGAAACACATCCAAATTATAAAACAGTTACCGTTGTTTGTGCTTGTGGCGAAACTTTCTTGACAGGCACTACAAAAACAGCAAGTGATACCATGCGTGTTGATATCTGCAGCAAGTGTCACCCATTCTATACCGGCAAGCAAAAATCTGTTGATACAGGTGGTCGTGTAGATAAGTTCAACAAGCGTTACAATCGTGGTTAGTTATTAACAATTTTGGATGGTGCGTCATTGTTTTGTTAGCACTGTCCTTTTTTTAATCTATGGCAAGAAAATTTGTATCAAAAATTGGCGGTCAAGCCGTATTAGAAGGGGTTATGATGCGTGGCATGAAAAGTTATGCCACAGCTGTTCGCACTTCTGACGGCAGAATAACCGTCGAATCAAAAAGAATAGAGCCACCAAAAGCGTGGTCAAAAATTCCAATTTTAAGAGGTATCATAAGCTTCTTTTCATCACTCGTAAACGGTATGAAAATCACTATGCGTTCGGCAGAAGTTTTCGGCGAAGATATTGAGAAAGAAGCGCCCTCAAAGTTTGAAAAATGGTTAGCAAAAACCTTCCATACCGACGTAATGAACATTGCTATGTTCTTTGGCGTGTTTTTAGGTTTGGCCTTTTCGATTGCCCTATTCTTTGTGTTGCCAACCCTAATTACAGGTTGGATAAAGCTTGACACAATATGGATTAATCTAATCGAAGGTTTAGTTAGAATTATCATTTTTATTTCCTATATTCTCTTAACTTCGCTTATGAAGGAAATCCGTAGGCTGTACCAATATCACGGTGCCGAGCATAAGACTATCGCTTGTTTCGAACAAGGATTGCCTTTGACCGTCGAGAACGCACGCAAGCAAACCAAGCATCACGATAGATGCGGTACTAATTTTATAGTTATCGTTATGATTATATCTATCCTCATGTTTTCTTTGGTTGAATACCTACTTGCGTTATGTGGCTTCGACATCTCAAAATTAGAGGTTCATAGTGTCGTTCAAAAGTTGATCAGAATCGCAATTAAACTTGCAATGCTTCCGCTTATTGCAGGTGTAAGCTACGAAATTTTGAAATTCTTGGCTAAGTTTGACAACCCACTTGTTAAGATTTTGAAAGCACCCGGTATGCTTATTCAACATATCACCACAAGAGAACCTGACGATAGTATGTTAGAGGTAGCAATCGCAGCATTTACAACAGTTCAAGAATTAGACGCTGATGAAACAAAACCGACAACTACGTTTATTCTTCAGAAGTCGCTTGCTAAGCTAAGAGAAGAAATGCTTTCATATATGAAAGATGACGCTGAAAAAGAAGCCAAAACCGATTACATAATTCAAGAGGTCACAAAAATCGACCGTGCAAAGCTTGCTGAAACCAAAACTATTGGCGACGATAACTATGCGAAGTGTATTGAATTATCTAAACAGGTTGCTTCGGGTAAATCATTACAATATTTATTCGGATCGGCTTATTTCTACGGAAGAAGCTTCAAGGTAAATGAAAGCGTTCTCATTCCGCGTCAAGATACCGAATTTGTCGTAGAAAAAGCCTTGGAATATATCGGTGAAGATTCCGCTGTTTTGGATCTTTGCACAGGCTCGGGCTGTATTGCTGTCACGGTTGCGCTTGAAAAGAATATCACGCCCACCGCTGTTGATATTGACGAGGCCGCATTGAATGTGGCAAAAGAAAACGCGCAAAATCTATCGGCAAACGTCAACTTTGTTCAATCAGATATGTTTGAAAATATACAAGATCGCTACGACGTAGTGATTTCCAATCCCCCGTATATTTCTGCTGAGGATATGGAAAAATTACCAAAGGACGTTCAAAATGAACCGAAGTTAGCACTTTTCGGGGGTAATGACGGTTTAGATTATTATAGAATAATCGCTAAATCGTGTCCTTTGAATGATAACGGCGTTATCATCTTGGAAATCGGTGACAAGCAAGCCGAGCAAATAAAAGAAATTTTCGCAAACTATTCAAGTGTGGAGATTTTCAAGGATTTGAGCGGTTTGGATAGAATTGCAGTTATTAAAAAATAATATATTAATATAGTATAGAGAGAATTGATTATGTTTGAAAAATTAGACGATGTTAAAATCAGATACAATGAAATAGGCAATCTTTTGTCTGACGCTTCCGTGTTGTCGGATAGAGAAAAATGGCAAAAGTTGAGCAAAGAGTATTCCGATCTCACCCCTATCATAGAAACTTATGACCTATATTTGTCTATCAACAAAAATATCGAAGATTGTAAAGCTATAATTAAAGCCAACGAAGATCCGGATTTCGTTAATATGGCAAAAGAAGAGCTTCAAGAAGCAAACAAAAAACTTGAAGAAACAACCGAAACTTTAAAACGCCTTTTGCTCCCTAAGGATCCAAACGACGACAAAAACGTCATTTTGGAAATTAGAGGCGGTGCAGGTGGCGACGAAGCTTCACTTTTTGGCGCTGTTTTGCTAAGAATGTACGAAAGATTTGCAGAAAGAATGCGTTGGAGTATCGAAGAAGTCGAAATGAACCTTACCGATTTGGGCGGCGTTAACAAGGTTGTCATTATGATTAAGGGTAAGGGCGCTTATTCAAAACTCAAGTTTGAGTCGGGCGCACATAGAGTTCAAAGAGTTCCTTCAACAGAATCGCAAGGCAGAATTCACACTTCTACCGCAACCGTTGCAGTTTTGCCAGAAGCTGAGGATGTTGACGTTAAACTCAACATGAACGACGTCAAAATCGACACGTATCGTGCAGGTGGCGCAGGCGGTCAATACGTCAATAGAACGGACTCGGCGGTCAGAATGACTCACATCCCTACCGGTATTGTAGTTACCTGTCAAGACGAAAAATCGCAATTAAAGAACAAGGAAAAGGCTATTAGAGTTTTGAAAACTCGTCTTTACGAATATTATCAAGGTCAAGCCGACAAGGAATATGCCGAGAACAGAAAGTCGCAGGTTGGTACAGGCGATAGATCGGAAAGAATCAGAACATATAACTTCCCGCAAGGCAGAGTTACCGATCACAGAATCAATATGACGATATATAGCTTAGACCAATTTCTAGACGGCGACATTTCCGAAATGATTGAAGCCTTAGCCCTTGACCATGAAAATAAATTATTAGCAGACGGCACTGTTTAAAAACACTGTTAAAAAAACTCCCCTATGGGAGTTTTTTTAACGTGCAATGCTAAGAGACCGTCGCATTAAGAACATCCTCTATATAGAAAGCAGTTCTCTATTAATCGTTTTTCGAGTTAAGATATTTTTGTATGATAGTAATTCTTTTTTTTATTTCTTCCAACTCTTTTACTACCTTATTGAGATCTGAATAATCCGAGTCGGTAACTCCCAAAAGATAATCGCAAGTAACGTTAAAAAAATCTGCTAATTTTATAATAGTATAGCTATCTGGATTTGTCTTCCCTGTTTCGTAATTTGAAAGAGAACGTTGGTCGATACCTGTTTTTAACGCAACGTCGGCTTGTCTTAAATTGTTTTTCTCTCTCAATTCTCTGATTCGATTCATTTAAAAATCTCCGTATACCAATATTTTTCAAAATTATACCATTAATTTTCTAAAAACTGTTGACATACTAATTATTAACATATATAATCATATTATACTAATATTTTAGTATATACAAAAGGAGGACAAAATCATGATTGAAAGTAAAAGTATTAAAGTGGGTGTAAGTCAAGAACAACATTATATCGACCTTATGCAAAAATTTGGTTGGAGTTTGCAGTCAAGCCAAGAAATCAACGTTAAAGAATCTCACCTTGAAAGGAGTGGGGATACCATATACAGCGTTTCGACAGGCGAAAATTACATCAAATTAGTTTTCAGAAGAGATACTGAGATGAAAAACTATGTGAAGTTGAAACAGCTTGAAAATCAATATTTCAATGTTCTTGACAGACAACCGTCATCGATGAACATAAAAACCGCATTATTAGGTCTTCTATTCTTTGTTCTTCCAGGCGTTTTATACATCGTATTAAAAGTTACCCAAAAGAAAAAATGGGAACAAGAAATGGAAAATACAGCATATCCGGCTTTAAAAGAAGCGGAATCATTGCTTTAGTTCAGTTCTATAACAAAACAAAGGGGGCTGTCGCAAGTGCAAGCGACAGCCCTTTTAATATGCAATATACAATATGCAATGCTTTATTCAATGTGAAATTTTATATTTAGAGTATTTGCACAATATATTTATTCACAATATGCCTCTTGCTCAATTCAAGCAACAATTAGGGACAATTCATTGTTATGAGATTCGCCACTTCGGTCGAAATGACGATTGTGGGCGAAATGACAATTCAAAGTGGAAAATCTATTTTTTTTATTGATTTTTGGAAGCGGTTCGTTATATAATTAATTATACATATAAATTATTTTTAGTATTGGTATTATTTTAATGTTATATAAATACTGATATTTTATAATGTATACTATTATCACTTGGAGGATTGCTGGATGATTAAATTGCTTTACGGTGCAAAGGGTAGCGGTAAAACCGGAAAAATAGTCGAATTAGCTAACGAAACTGTTGCTAATTGCGACGGCGAAGTGGTGTTCCTTACTGATAGCGAAAAGTACGTTCACAAACTAAACTATAACATTAGATTAATCAACGTTACCGATTACGATATCCATACCATTTTAGGTTTAAGCGGTTTTGTTCGTGGAATTATTGCAGGAAACCACGATGTTTCCGATATATTTATCGATGGCGTCCACCGTATGACCAACACATCTGTTAACGATCTTCAAGAGTTATTTACCTCTTTAGAGGCTCACGCAAACAAGTTAAACGTAAATATAATTTGCACTATAAGCACGGATATTTTGCCCGATTATTTGGCAGTTTATCAAAGCGTAAAGGTCTAATATGCAATACGTAAGCACAAGGAATAAAAATTTATCCATAAGCGGTCTTGACACCATTATCAATGGAATTCCCGAAGATGGCGGACTGTTTGTTCCAGAAAGTTTTCCGGTGCTTAGAAAAAATGATGTTGACAAACTTTGTTCTTTAAGTTATCAAGAACGAACGGCATATATTCTGAATTTATTTTTAGATGAGTTTGATTACACCGAGCTTTTATCTATTACCGAACTAGCCTATGCTTCTTTTGAAATGGGGGTAGTGCCCTTAGTCAACGTTGACGAAGGCTTGAATTTTTTAGAGTTATGGCATGGCTTAAACTACAACTCCAAGGATTTAGTTTTTTCTATGCTTCCCCTATTGTTCAAAAAGGCAAAAGAAAAGAAAGGATTAAAAGAAATATCGTTATTCTTGATTGCGGAATCATTTTGCACAAATAAGGCAATTCTTGAAGGATTTAAGAACATTGACGGCACTGCGGTAATGGCGCTTTATCACGAAAAAGGATTTAGCAACACACAAAAGTTGCAAATGCAAACTATTGACGGTGAAAATGTTTGCGCAAAAGGGGTTAAAGGTAATTTTGACGACGTGCAACAAGCTCTTAACTCGGTATTTGGTAGTGCCGAAATTAATCAAACACTTAAAAACAATAATATTGTTTTAAATTCAATTAATAGTGTTACTTGGGGGAGTCTTCTCCCTCAGATTTGCTATTATGTATCAGCTTATATCGAGCTGTTGAATTCAAAACAAATTTCAACCGATGACTATTTTAACGTGGTTATTCCAATCGATGATTTTGGTGACGTTCTATCTTGCGTATATGCTAAAAAAATGGGAATACCGGTCAATAATATAATATGTGCAAGTAACGAAAAAAACATATTAACCGATTTTTTCAATACAGGTGTTTACGATACTAAGCGTGCAAATCATGGTAAAACATCGCCGTCTATCTCAAAGCATATTGAAGCATTACTATTTGAACTATTTGCAGATGACAAAAAAGTTATCGATATAATGAATAGTTTAAACACTGTCGGCAAATTTACGATTGACGTCAACTTGCTTATTGAAAAGTTGCCCTATGTGTTTGTTGGATTCGCAACCGACGACGAAATAACCGAGATTATCAATGTTGCTGAAGAAGAATTTGACTATATCGCCGACGCTAAAACCGCAGCGGCATTGAGCGTTTATGACGACTATTCTGTGGATTCTGAGGATGAGACATTGACGGTAATAGTATCACCAAACAGCCCTTTCGCTTCGCCGTCAGTTGTACTTAGCGCATTAACAGGAAAAACACAAAAGGACGAAACTTTGGCGATACGCAGTCTTTCTGATTATACAGGGCTTGCTATTCCCGAACAATTGGAAAAAATTGCCACGTTACCTATAAACTTTAAAGATTTTATTGATAAAAATGACGTTTCAAATTCCGTTTTGGAATTTGCCAACTCACTAATATAGGAGATATTTATGGAAAACAAAACAGTATACAGCGCTTTGAAGCCTACGGGAAATTTACAACTCGGCAACTACATTGGCGCTCTTAAAAATATGGTCAAAATGCAGGACGATTATAATTGTATTTATATGATTGCAGACCTACATTCTTTGACAGTAGAAAACGTACCTCAAGATTTAAGACGTAGAATATATGATTTTGCTGCAATGTTTTTGGCTCTCGGATTAGACCCAGAAAAGAGCATTTTAACAATTCAATCCTTTGTACCTGAGCATGCCGAGTTGGCTTGGGTTCTTAACTGCTACACCCAATTTGGCGAAGCAAAAAGAATGACTCAATTCAAGGACAAGAGCAAGAAAAACCCCGAAAACGTAAACGTCGGCTTGTTCTCTTATCCAACTTTGATGGCAGCAGATATTTTGCTCTATAACTCCGACTTGGTACCTATCGGAAAGGATCAAAAGCAACACTTGGAATTGGCTCGTACCATTGCCGAAAGATTTAATAACAAGTACAGCCCTACCTTTACCGTTCCCGATGGAATTTTTCCAAAGCAAGGCGCTAAAATCATGAACCTACTTAGTCCTGAAACGAAAATGGGCAAAACCGACGACAACGAAAACGGCGTTATTTTCATCTTAGACGAGCCCGACGCTATTATGCGTAAATTCAAAAGAGCAATCACCGATAGCGGTAATGAAATCGTTGTACGCGCAGATAAGCCGGGTATTAGCAACTTGTTGACGATTTACTCTACAATGACAAATACTTCGATTGCAAAAGCCGAAGAGCATTTCCAAGGCTACTCCTACGCAAATTTCAAAACCGAAGTAGGCGAAGCTGTAGTTGAAGCGCTCCGTCCCGTTAGAGAAAAATATACCGACCTCATCAACAACAAGGATTACTTGACTCAAGTTATGAGAGAGGGTGCGGAAAAGGCTGAAAGAATAGCTATGCGAACACTATCTAAGGTATACCGTAAAATCGGTTTGGTAAGCAAATAATGTTTGGCTACATCTTACCCGACAAACCAAATATGTTTATGCGGGACTACGCTCTTTATAAGTCCTTTTACTGTGGAATGTGTAAGAGCATTAAGTGCCACCAAAACACAATATTAAGATTATCGGTAAATTACGACGTTACTTTTATAAACATTCTTCTTCACGGAATTATGAATGAGCCATTGAATTTTGTAACCGAGGGGTGCATTCTTAATCCAATTAAGAAAAAATGTATTTTAAAGGACGATCCGATAAGCGAAAAATGCGTTTACCTAAACACCTTACTCATTGATTTTAAGCTTAGAGATGACTTAACCGACAAACCAAGCGTATCAAAGAGAATTTTGAGAGGTTTGTTAAAAGGAAAGATTAAAAAATCTAAATCTTTATTGCCAAAGGTTGCAGAATTGCTTGATAAGGCTTATATAGAACAAGTGAATATCGAAACCAAAAATCAAGTAAGTTTTGATAAAGTAGCTCACCCATTTGCTATTTGTTTGGAGCAAATATTTGAGGAACTTTTGGGAGACAAATATACCGAAGAAATAGGTACCGTCGCATATTTTTTGGCAAAATACGTTTATCTACTTGATGCAATAGACGATTTTGAAAAGGATGTAAAAAATAAAGAATTTAACGTCTTTGCGAATAACTATCCCGAAGCAAAAACTTTGGCGGACTTGCTAAAATACGAGGATTCCATAATGGAAATATTGAGCGGAATACTCGTTACTATAAAAGAAAACTATGAAAAAATACCTGTTTTTAACACTGAGGGAATCATAACCAATACTTTTTGGTACGGGCTTGGCGCTCGTGCAAAACAGATAATATATAAGGAGAATTCAAAATGTCAAAAAACCCATACGAAATTTTAGGCGTTTCAACGTCGGCTACAAGAGAAGAAATCGACCAAGCATACTATACTTTAAGAGATAAGTGTCGCTTGGATATGCACTCCGAGGGCGAAAAAGGAAAGCTTGCCGCTAAACGCTTAAATGAGGTTGAAAACGCTTATAGAGAAATTATTATCGATTATACCGGTGATGCGCCTTCGACTCAAGCGTCTTCTTACAACAACGAAAGCACAAATAGAGATACAATGTATAGCGAACCTGTTATTGACAAAGATCCTATTATCGAAGAGTCCGCCTTTTCCGCAGTCGAAAAATTAATTAGAGAAAAAAAATATCCCGAGGCACAAACAGCATTGGACAACATTTTTGAAAGAAATGCAGAATGGCACTTCTATCAATCTGCCATTTACTACAAGCAAGGTTGGTTGAATGAAAGCAAATCTCAACTTCAAATTGCTTGTAATATGGATCCAAATAACGTCAAGTATAAGGAAAGCTTGGAAAAACTCGACAACAAACTAAGCGCTTCAAAATCGGCACATGCAACTTCCGGTGGCTCTGTCAACGTCGGCGGGCACAACGGTTATCATAGAAGTTACGGTAGTGATTATGACGCAAGAAGCACCGAGGACGGTTGTTGCAGAGCTTGTCAAGCCGCTATTTGCGTTAACTGTTTATGTGATTGCTGTTGTCGTGGATAAATCCCAAACAAAACATTGTGAAAAAAATTAATAAGCGAAAAAGGTTGGTTTTTGAACTAACCGTAAGCGGATTATCTGCGGCATTAGTATTGATAATGCTTGCGCTTGCCGTGTATTCTCCTGTTGCAAAGCTTTCATTTTACGTGCTTGCAAGCATTTGCCTACTTCTCCCCTGTATTGCTAATTCACTATGGGGATTGTGTATGGCTTTCATTGCAGGAGGATCCTTGGCAATACTTTTTAATCCAATCGGAGTTTTGCCGTTTGCACTCTTTTTCGGTTTGCAGATTATATTAAACTACCTATCAAGAAAATACCTGGGGAAAAAATGGTTTATATCAATCCCCATTAAACTTATAATATTAGAGGTTGGCATTTTCGGAATATATAAATTATACGGAATAAGCTCAATCGAAAACATCTTCAATAGCCTTGGGTGGAATTACAATTATTGGTTTGTAATGCTAATAACTTTACCGCTTATATTGATTTATGATTACGCTATTGGAATGATTTGGCGATTTCTTGATAGACGGCTCAATAAGATTGTTACGAAGTACACCGACAAAGTGAAGAAAATAGAAACGCAAGTCGAACAAAATCAATCAACTGACATAACACCTACCGAACAAAAATCAGTCGATTTATTTGACGATTTTCTCGATAATGATAATAACATTGATGATAACGTGGGTGGCGAAAATAACGATAATAGTAACGACGATAATGATAATTCGGACAACGAAATATAATTAATACAACTAATTTTAATAAAAAAGCATTTTCTAAAAAAAGAAAATGCTTTTTTATTATGCTATCCTATGAATGATTTGACGGCTTTGCCGTCGTGAATTGAAACCGTTGGTTTCGTAAATTCTCGTACCGTCGCACTCCATGAATTGAATTGCAACCACTAGGTTGCAATTCGTTGTGGAATAGATAATTATACGGAACGCTTGGGTTTGTTCTCAAGAATGTTGCGTACCCCGTTTTAGAGATTCCTCGACTACGCTTGAGAATGACTAACAAGGATGAGATCCTCACGACTTCACTGCGTTCCGCTTGAGGATGACAATATAAATGAGATTCCTCGACTACGTTACCACTACGCTTGAGAATAACATTTTATAATTACGAAACACCTAGTCAACTATGTCCCCTACGCCGTTTAAGATTAAGCGTGGACGGTATGGGAATTCGGATACAGTTTGAAGGGTGGAAACACCTGACAATACTAAAATTGGATCCAAGCCTGACTCGATTCCTGCAATGATATCGGTATCCATTCTATCTCCTATCATTGCTGTTTCGCTAGCTCTTGTTTCTAAGATACGAACTGCCGTTCTCATCATTAGGGAATTGGGCTTGCCTATATAATAGGCTTGCTTACCTGTGGTGATTTCAATCGGCGCGACAAGTGCTTTGCATGCTGGCGCAATGCCGTCTTCTTCAGGATACGTCAAATCGGGATTGGTTGCAATAAGTCTTGCTCCATTCATAACCAATCTCATCGCCTTTGTAATATGCGAATGATTATATGTAAACGTTTCACCGACTACAACATAGTCGGGATCAATGTCGTTAAAGGCTATGCCCTTGTCATAGATTGCATTCAACAAACCGGGTTCGCCTATAACATATGCGCTACAACCCGGGGTTTGTTTGCTTAAAAAACTTGCAGTTGCAAGTGCTGATGTGTAAAAATGCTTTTCATCGATATCAAGTCCTAAGCGTTGCATTTTGATACGTAATTCTTTGGGTGATTTACCGCTTCCGTTAGTTAAAAACAAAAATCTTTTATCGTTTTCGTTTAACCAATTTACAAATTCCTTTACGCCCGGCAATAGTTTGTTGCCGTGGTAAATAACACCATCCATATCACAAATAAAGCCTTTTTTCTGCCTTAAACTTTCCATTTTTATACCTCAAAAAATTATTATTAT
>CALYRM010000040.1 GCA_945482995.1 uncultured Clostridia bacterium
GCAGGCTCGGGTGGTATAGATTCGCTCGACGCAGTACTTTTCGCTCTTGACAACAATAAACGTGTTTGTATAGCGAATAAAGAATTACTAGTTTGCGCAGGAAGCCTGATTATGAGCAAGAATAATGGCAACGTTATTCCTGTCGATAGCGAACATTCGGCTATTTTTCAATGCTTGGAAAATAGGGGCGATATAAAGGATATAACCTTAACTTGTAGTGGTGGCGCTTTAAGAAATGTACCGATAGCGGATTTATGGAATACCGACGTAGCCAAGGTTTTAGCGCACCCAACTTGGAAAATGGGCAAAAAGATTACTATTGACTGCGCTACTATGGCAAACAAAGCCTTTGAGGTTATGGAAGCAAAGCACTTATTTGGATTAAGAAGAAATCAAATTAACGTGCTTATTCACCCCGAGAGCATTGTACACGGAATGGTCACCTTTTACGACGGTAGCACGATAGCGCATTTAGCGCAAACTACTATGGAAATACCCATAACTTACGCTTTGAGTTATCCGAAAAGGCTATGTACCGATAATACCTTAGATTTAGTCGGAAAATCGCTAAGTTTTTTTGAACCCGATCTAAATCGTTATCCGTTATTTGGCTTACTTACCGAGCGTATGGAGAACGATTCATTTTGCGCTAAAGCCGCAGGCGCCGATGAGGCGGCGGTAAAAATGTTTTTACAAGGTATTATTAATTATAGCGAACTGCATACAATTATTGAGCAAGTGTTGTCAAACGTTGAAAATATCGTGATTAATAACCCCGAAATTGCGAAAGAATTATATTATCAAGGGTACAGAAAGGTACTCGAAAAAAGGAATATTAAATGATTTTATTGTTAGGTGTTACTGCTGCAAAAGTGTTTAGTGTAATAGGCTATTTAATAGTCGCGCTTTTGACGTTGATGGTAATGGTCGTAATACACGAATTTGGTCATTATATAGTAGGTAAGATTTTAAAGTTTAAAATAAACGAGTTTGCCATTGGCTTTGGTCCGCCTATATTTAGGTTTATGATGCGTAGCGGAGAATATTTTAGTATTCGTCCAATACCGTTAGGCGGTTTTTGCGCGTTTGAGGGAGAGGACAGCGATAGCGCTGTCGAGGGTTCTTTCAATTCAATGGCTCCTTGGAAACGTATATTAGTTTTATTGGCAGGCGTTACGTTCAATATAATTTCCGCATTTTTGATTTTGGCAATCTCATTTTCTGCATATGGATATGCGTTACCGAAGGTCGCAGGTTTTTATGAGTCAACCGATTCTTCATTTGTGCAAAATCTTGAAGAGGGCGATATAATCTACAAACTTGACGGAAAAGCGATTTATAGTTTTACAGGATTTAACGTCAAATCAATATTGGATAAGGCAGATAGCAAAACGGTCGATTGCGTGGTAATTAGAAACGGTGAAAAACAAACTATTCAAGTAAACGTTGGCGAATTTACTTATCCGGTTTATGACGAAAGTTGTTATGATGAAAATGGAGCGTTGATTGATGGCTCGATACCAACAAAGTATGAAAAATATGAGGGATTGGGAATAACTACCGCTTCCACTCTTTATAAACTTAACTTCTTTGACGCATTCGTAAAAGCCGTGGTCTATTGTTGGCAGATAATTGTTTTCTTGTTCCAAACAATTGGCGGTTTATTTACAGGTGCTGTAGCGGTTAAAGGTTCATTAGGCGGACCAATTACCACGGTTTCGGTTATTGCAAACACAGTTTCTTATACAGGTTTTAGGGGCGTTTTGACTTTGCTTGGAATGATGAGCGCCAACGTTGCAATTTTCAACCTTTTGCCTATACCTGCTCTTGACGGAAGCAAGGTTATTTTCACACTTATTGAATGGATTAGAGGAAAGCCAATCAATCGAAAGGTTGAAGCGATTATTTCGACAATAGGCTTAGTCTTATTGTTTGGCATGACAATCATTTTCGATATAATCAATTTGGGTTGGATTGGGAGTTTGTTCTAATGAGTAAAAAAATCAAGGTAGGAAACGTTTATATTGGTGGAGAGGCACCCATTACCGTACAAACCATGACTAACGTACTATCCGCCGACGTAAACAAACTGATAAACCAAGTACGTGAACTTGAAATTGCAGGAGCGGATATTATAAGGATAACCGTAAACGATTTGCCGGCGGTCGAGGGCTTTAAACAAGCGGTAAAAAAAGCAAGCGTTCCCATTGTTGCAGATATTCACTTTGACAGCAACTTAGCAATAAAGGCTATTGAAGCGGGCGCAGACAAAATAAGAATCAATCCCGGCAACATGACGGATCTCGGAGTGAAAAAAGTATGCGATGCGCTTAAATACTATAATATTCCTGTTAGAGTTGGCGTTAATTCGGGATCTATTGCAAAGAAATATTACGAAAAATACAAAAATTCCGATTTGGCGCTCGTTGAGAGTGCGCTTGATCATGTTCGCTTACTTGAAAAAAATGGAATAGATAATATCGTAATATCCGTCAAGAGTAGCGACACTGTTAAAACAATCAACGCATATAGATTGCTAGCAAAACGAACCGATTATCCACTTCACTTAGGCGTAACCGAAGCAGGTGGGGGTGAACAAGCCATAATAAAATCGTCAATAGGGATAGGCGCGCTTTTAACGGACGGAATAGGCTCAACTATAAGAGTTTCCTTAAGCGACAATCCAATAAGAGAAATTGAAGTTGGCAAAGAAATTTTGCGCGCATTGGGCAAAGATAACAATTTTGTTGATATAATCAGTTGTCCAACATGTGGAAGAACCGAATTTGACGTGATTGGGTGCGCAGAAAGGCTAAGGGAAAAATTTAAAAATACTAAAGTACCGCTTAAAATTGCGGTTATGGGTTGCGTTGTGAATGGTTTAGGCGAAGGAAAAGAAGCCGATTTCGGAATCGCAGGCGGAAAGGAAAAATCAGTCATATTCGCAAATGGCGAAAAGGTCGCAACCGTTGAGAATGACAAAGCAGAGAATTATTTGGTTGATTTGGTAAGGAGAAAACTCGACTAAATTGCTAAGTAAATATATAATAGTTTTGCTTAAGGTTGACCTTATAGAATAGCATCCAAAATAGCACGTTTCACATTGCATATTTGTTAAAGACTTGGATTTAACCTTAAAAGTATATGGACAGTTTTTTAGTAAAGTTTAATGAATATACAAAAAATAAATATAATTACCTACGTTTAAAAAAGGTAGAATTTATTGAGTATAGCAAGATATGTAAACTCTATTTTGCTATACCCGATGATATTTACGAAAAAGGATTTGACAATACGGTATTTAAGGACTTAAAAAACTTCTGTCAAAAGGTCTCGGGCGGTTATAAATGTGAATTTTACATCGATCGATTAGTTGTCTCGGAAACTATTGTCAAAGGCTATATGCTAGAACTCTTGGCGACAGGATATCCGTTTTTGGCTTCTTCCATCAATGAAGATTGCATTATTGTCAGTGTTCAAGATAAAATCGATATTGAAATTTCAATCGAGCAGGATGTTTTTGATCTTATTAATGGTGCGCCTTTTATCAACAAGATTATTGAATCTGTCGAAGAAAATTTTGGACTATCAACTTTTATTACCTTTAAATTGCTTCCGATTGGCGAGATAAAGGTTGAAACAAAAGAGAATAAGATTGTTAGCAAATCTTTCGTTCCATATTTTGAAAATGAGTATTTGTGCGGTATAAAATCAAAATCGGTGAACAAGCCAATTTTTGTAGAAACCATAAATAGACCCTATGAAAACGCTTCTATTGCCGGCGGTGTTCTTCAAAACGATAAACGCGAATTTGAAAAAGACGAAAAAAGTCCGTACAAATATTATAAATATAATTATAGGATAAAGATTAACGACTATAGCGGTGAATTTACCGCTTACTATAAGACAAACGATGATGATTGTCCCTTAAACGACGTTAAACCAAACGACACGATAATGTTACAAGGAAGAATCTCGTTTTCGGAAAGGCTTGCTAAGTACGTAATGTATGCAAAAACAGTTTATAAAATAGAACTTGACAAGGAAAAAATAAAAGAATTGTTGACGCCTAAACCCGTGCCTGATACGTTAAAATATCCATCAAAAAAGTACAGCGGACAAGATTTTTTGCAAACGCAAACCTTGTTTGATTATGATATAGAAAACGTTGATAAGGATATAAATTGCGTTTTCTTTACATATAAATCAATAAATAAAGGCTTTTCTCCTTGGGAAATTTGTCTTTTGTCCTTCACCAATGGCAAGGCCGACAGTGTTTACGAACATTTTGTAAAGGTTAGCAACCTTGAGAGAATAGATCCCGAATATAAAGCAAGAGTAGTTTCAAGCAAGCGTTTTCCCGAATATGTACCCGATATTCTTTCTTTTTGCAAGAATAAAACCGTTTATTGTAAGTCGGTTGATTTTGTTTTAAAAGAGTTAAAAACAATTGCAAAGCAAGAACATATCGAATGTAATATTGAATTGCAAGAAGCGGACAAGCTTGGCTTAAAAAATGGTTTTAAGGGTGAACCAACTTTCGAAAGGATGTTGAAAGAGTATTCTATAACCGTAAATGGTAATTCTTGCTATGATTATGCTATTGCAATGGCGAAACTTTTCTTGAAAGTAAAAAAATAATACAATAATTTAATTAAAAACTATTGCAAATTTTTATAAAATGTATTATATTATTAGTGCGGAGAAAAATATTGCTTTTTTCTAAGTGAGCCAATTTTTGGCTCACTTATTTATTGATAAGAAATAATGAGAGGTGAAAGTATGGCTGACGTCAAACAAAAGGCTTATGAACTGTGTAAGTCGACAATCGAAAATTTGGGTTACGAATTGGTCGAGGTATCCTATTCAAAGCAATACGGAACAATGAACTTGACATTTTTTATCGATACCGAAAAAGAGGGCGGTATTAGTTTGGACGATTGCGAATTGGTTTCTAAGACAATCGATCCCATGCTTGATACTTGCGATTTTTTGCCCGACGCTTTCAATCTGAACGTCAGTTCCCCGGGACTTGATAGACCTTTAAAACTTGAGAGAGATTACGTCAAGAATAAGGGCAAAGAGATAGAAATTTCTTTTTACAAACCAATTGACGGAAAGAAAAAGGTTGAAGGCGTACTCATCGCTTGGAGTAAAGATACAGTTACAATAAGCGTTAATAATAGTGAAATAGTTTATAATAAAAAAGATATATCAATTATCAAACCTGTAATTAAGTTCTAATTACAATACGACATTTTGGAGGAATATTTATATGGTAAACAAAGAATTTTTTCAAGCCTTAGAAGAATTTGAAAAAGAATATCACCTAGATTCTGAATTATTTATCAAGAGTCTAGAAGCAGGCTTAAGCTCGGCATACAAAAAACAAGGAAACGATTTACGCCCTGTATTCGTTAAACTTCAACCCGAAAAGAATAAAATTTTATTCTACGCTTACCAAACCGTTGTTGAAGAAGTAACCAATCCCGGCGCAGAGATTTCATTGGCTGATGCTAAGAAGAAAAAGAGTTCATATAAAGTCGGAGACAAAGTTACCGAAGAATTTACACCAAAATCCTTCTCAAGAATCGCCGCTCAAGCTGCAAAGCAAGTTATTGTTCAAAAACTCAATGACGCAAGAAAAGAGCAAATTAGAGATGAAATGAATGATAAAGAGGGTGAAATCTTAGACGCTATTATCCGTAGAATCGAGGGTAATACCGTTTACGTTGAAATGTTATCCACCCAAATGGAAGGTGTGTTAGGCGTAACCGATCAAATTAGCGGTGAAAAATACGAAATTGGCAAGATAATCAAGGTTTACGTTAAGAAGTTGAGAGAGAACAACAAGGGTATGACTCAAGTTGTTGTTTCTCGTTCAACACCTGCATTCGTTAAACGTTTGTTTGAACGTGAAGTTCCTGAAATCAATTCGGGCATTATCACAATTAAAAAGGTCGTTCGTGAAGCAGGTTATCGTACCAAGATTGCCGTTAGTTCCTCAGATCCAGCAATTGACGCAGTTGGCGCTTGTATTGGTCCAAAGGGATCAAGAATTAACGCTATCGTTAAGGAATTGAACAACGAAAGAATCGACGTAATCGAATGGAATTACGATCCGCTAGTATTCATCTCAAACGCTATGAGTCCGGCTAAGGTTACTTTGGTACAAGTAAAAGACGCAACAAACAGCGCTTGCGTTTACGTTCGTGACGAAAACCTTTCATTAGCCATCGGCGTTAAAGGCCAAAATGCAAGATTAGCCGCTAAACTAACCGATTGGAAAATCGATATTAAACCGGTATCCGAATATACGGGCGACTTTACCGATTTTGATGGAAACGACGACTAATGATATCGACAAGAATGTGCGTCGCTTGTAAGACAAATTATCCAAAAGGCGAGCTTATAAGATTTGTTATCCAAGATGGTACGTTGGTAATTGACTTGACGGGAAAAATCGAAGGAAGAGGGTGCTATTTGTGCAGAAAAAAGGAATGCATGAATAAAGCGATTAAAAGAAATTCTGTATTTAGATCGCTGAAAGTTGCCCCGAAAAAGGAAGCATTGGAGAAATTATTAAGCGATTATGTTGATTAATAACAAGATAAAAACCTATTTTGGTTTTGCGATAAAGTCAAGAAATATAATTTATGGCGGCGATAACTTGCTTGCTTCAAGGAGTAAAATCTACGTTGTCCTATGCTCAAAGGACATAAATCGCACTGCTCTTAAAGGTATTCAAGAATATTGCGAAAACAAAAGAATAAAATTATTTCTTCTTGAAACCGAATTTATAGAAGAAGTTTCACAAAAAATGAATTGTAAATGTGTTGCAGTTTGCGATCGTAACCTTGCAAACGGCATTATAAACGAATTAAGTGGAGGGTTTAATGAGTAAAGAAAATAATAAGTCAAATGTACCAGAAGTGGAAAAATTGGACGAAAAATTTAAAGCTCTTTCTAAAGAAATCGATGATTGCAAAAGTCTTGCTTACAAGCTTTTAGATAAAGTGAAGAGTAAAAAGAGTCAACTCATTGAAGAAAGATATAAGGAAGAACAAAGATTAAGGGAAGAAGAGCTTAAAAAGGAACAAGAAGCAAAAGGAGCCGAAGTTCCTGAACCAGCCGTTCCTAACGTTGAGGTCTCCGAAAAGAAAGAAGAGGAGACTCCTGTATCTTTGCCTGAAAATACTCCGGTTAATGAAAAGGTTAATGAAAAGACTGAATCTGTTGTTGAGGTTAAGTCAGAAGAACCGAAACAAGAAGAAGTTAAGGCAAAGGAAACTAAACCAACTAAAAAGAGTAAATCTGAAGAGGTGGTTGAAGGCGTTGAGACAGCAAAACCAATAAAGGCACAATCACCAAAACAAAGTGAACCTGAGTCAAAGGAAGAGGAAAAGAAAACTAGTAAAGAACCTCCAAAGGCTGAAACTAAACCACAAGTGCCTGTTAAGGATATTAGCAAGTTGAGAGCTCAAAACGTTGTTGAACCCAGAGTTTTTATTCCACCACAACCCGAAAAGAGACAACCAAAGCAATTTAATAAGGATGGTAATGTAAACTATCAACAAAATAAAAATCGTCCTCAAAACGGTGGTTTCAACAAGGATAGACAACAAGGTGCTCAGCAAGGTTCAAAACCGAGCGCTCAATTATCCGCCGGCACAACTTATATGCCAAAGCCTAATCCTAAGGATAAGCGTAATCAAAATAAGAAATATGACAATCAAAGGTCAAATTACGAAGAGAAAAAAGGGAACAACAAGCGTACTTTGATTCGTGAAGCGCAAATGGAAGGCGAACTCTCTGACGATGAAGTAGCAAGAAGATTCAAACAACGCAAAGGTAATAAGAATAGTCAGGCACAGCAAGTTATTAAAATTACCAATGCAGTTGTAGAAACCGATCCCGTTGCAATTAAAACGTTGTCTGAAAAAATCGGACATACCGCTACCGAGATTATCAAGGTATTATTCCAAATGGGTACTTTTAAGACCGTAAACGACAGCATAGATTTTGCAACCGCAGAACTTGTCGCTATGAACTTTGACGTAACGTTGGAATTAAAGATTGCTCAAACTAACGAAGATAAGTTTACCGATTTATTTAACGAGCAAGACGATCCGAACTCTCTTGTAAAACGTGCGCCAATCGTTACCATTATGGGACACGTTGACCACGGTAAAACTTCATTGCTTGACTATATACGTAAAGCAAGCGTAGCAAAGGGTGAAGCAGGTGGTATTACGCAACATATAGGTGCTTACACAATAAGATTAAAAGGCGAAAAGATTACCTTTATCGATACCCCGGGACACGAAGCATTCACAACAATGCGTGCTCGTGGCGCAATGGTTACCGATATCGCTATAATTGTTGTTGCAGCTGACGACAGTATAATGCCACAAACTATCGAAGCAATTTCACACGCTAAAGCCGCGGACGTTCCGATTATTGTCGCAATCAACAAGATTGATAGACAGAGCGCAAACGTAGAAAGGGTATTAAACGACTTGACAAAGTACGATTTGCTTTGCGAACAATACGGCGGTGAAACAATTTGCGTACCCGTATCTGCAAGGACAGGCGAGGGCGTAGAGGAACTTTTGTCACAAATACTAATGGTTGCAGATCTATACGATCTTAAAGCAAATCCAAAGGCTAAGGCAAAGGGTACGATTTTAGAAGCAAGAATGGATGCCGAAGTTGGTCCCGTTGCGACGATCCTTGTTCAAAACGGTACTCTTAAAGTAGGCGATACTCTTGTTGCAGGCTCTTGTACTGCTAAGGTTAGAGCAATGCACGATGACAAACACGCTCCCGTTAAATCGGCAGGTCCCTCTATCCCCGTTGCGGTAACAGGCTTTGATAGCGTACCTAATGCAGGCGATCCGGTTATAGTATGCGATGAAAAACTTGCTAAATCAATTGCAAATGAACGTAAGATTAAAGAGAGAACTCAGAGACTTACTAGAACTTCTTCACTTGAAGATATTATGATGCAAATGAATAACGGTAAGTTAAAGGAATTGAACTTAATCATAAAGTGTGACGTTCAAGGTTCGGTTGAAGCGTTATCACAGGAACTTATCAAGCAATCGAATGAGGAGGTTCAAGTTAAGGTTGTGCATAGTGGCGTAGGCGCTGTAAATGAATCGGACGTAACTTTGGCTTCGACCTGTGGCGCAATTATCATTGCATTTAACGTAAGAGCAGACGCAAATGCAAAGAATGCTGCGCAAGCATCTCAAATTCAAATCCGTGCTTATAACGTAATTTATGAAGCAATCGAGGATATACAAGCCGCGCTTAAAGGTATGCTTGCTCCCAAGTTTGAAGAGAATATTATCGGTAGAGCAACCGTACGTAACACATTTAAAATATCGGGCGTTGGTACAATTGCAGGTTGTTACGTAACCGACGGAAAAATTGAAAAGAGCGCACAAGTAAGATTATATAGAAACGACGTTGTTGTTTATACAGGAAATATATCTTCTTTAAAGCGTATGAAAGACGACGTAAAAGAGGTTGTTCAAGGCTTCGAGTGCGGTTTAGGAATTGAAAAGTTTAACGATATTAAAGAAGGTGACGAGCTTGAATGCTTCGTTATGGAGAAATTAAATTAATGAATATAGATAGAGTAAACAGCGAATTAGCAAAACAAATTGCATATGTTATTCAGTTTAAGCTTCGTGACCCTAGAGTTCAAGGTATGTTGACTGTGACCGAGGTACAAACAACCAAAGATTTATCTTTCTCGACAGTTTACGTTTCGTACTTTGGGGATGAAACGAAAAAAGAATCAACTATCGTTGCATTGAATAGATGCGCAAACTATATTAGAAACGAAGTTAAAGATTTAGTTAGAATACGTGTAATGCCCAAGTTAATCTTTAAACCTGACGATAGCGCGCTATATGGAGCAAAAATGGAAAAACTTATTGATGACGCTAAGAAAAGTATGGTTTATTTTGAGGATGAAGAAAGCGACGAATCGCTTGACATAGAACTTGACGAATAATATGGATAAGTTTGATTTAATATACAAAAAAATAAGTTCAGCATCAAATATCGGGATTGTTACGCATATCAGTCCCGACGGCGATGCAATAGGTAGTGCGCTCGCTTTATGGCGAGTGCTTTCCGTATATGGGAAGAAATGCGATTGTTTGTGCGATTCACCTCTTCCAAAACTATACGAGGACGTTCCATTTGCAGAGTATTTTAACAAACAAACTCAAACAAAATACGACCTTATGATTTCGGTTGACGTTTCCAATCCTTCAAGATGTGGTTGTTATGAGCCACTATTTAAAAAGATAGAGGGAATATCATTTGATCATCACAAGGGTAGAGAAAGTTTTGCAAAAACTAATTACGTTGAATATACTTCATCAAGTGCCGAGATAATTTTTTCCTTTGTTGAATTATATTTCAAAGACTTTATCTCAAAAGAAGTAGCGGAATTATTATATATAGGATTACTTACCGATTGCGGTGGCTTTGCCTATGAATACGTCAATTCGAATTCGTTTTATACCGCAGGAAAACTCTTGAACTACGGCATTAAAAACGCCGATTTATATAGAAAGTATCTAACCGAAAGACCTTTATCGGTTGTAAAACTATCCGCCTACGCTGTATCAAAAGCAATTTATGAATGTGGCGGAAAACTTGTATTTTTGGTGTTTGACGATGAACTACTAAATAAATTTGGTTGTGGAATTGATCAAACTTCGGAAATATTAAAGGATGCAATGAGAGCAGATTCTATATTGGTGGGAATCAGCTTGACCGAGGTAGCAAAAAATTCATATAAGGTTAGTATCCGCTCAAAAGGCGATGAAGTCAGTGCATTGGATATTGCGTCCGAATTTGGCGGTGGCGGACATAAAAATGCGTCGGGTTGCAGATTGAACGGCGATTTGGGAATTATACTAGATAAATTGTCATTTGCAGTAAGTAAAAATATTTAGTTTATAATGATTAGTGGATTTTATAATATTCTAAAACCTACAGGCTTTACGTCATCTGACGCCGTAGTTAAACTACGGGGTATTTTGAATTCCGCTTATCGGACAAAAGTTAAAATCGGGCACTTTGGAACGCTTGACCCGGGCGGAAGCGGTGTTCTGGTTGTTGCTGTGGGTAATGCAACAAAACTTTTTGATAGGTTTACAACACACACCAAAATTTATAGAGCAGAGGCCGTGTTTGGGGCTACGACAGACACATTGGATTCCTATGGAGAGGTGTTGGAAAAATGTGATTGGTACAATCAAGCGGAAGTGATGCCCGATAGTTTTTACAATAATTTATATTGTAATATAGACAATACTATTAATTCATTTTTGGGGAAGCAAAAGCAATTACCACCCATATATTCCTCCAAGTCAATTAATGGCGTAAGAGCATATGATTTGGCAAGAAACGGTGAAAAAGTTAAGTTGAATGAAGCCGATATCGAAATATTTTCAATAAGAATTAATCGAATAGTTAAAAATAGGATTTCATTTGACATCACTTGTTCGTCGGGTACTTATATTAGATCATTTGTAAGAGATTTAGGCTTAAAATTAGGTGTTCCTGCTTTTATGTCGTACATAATTAGACTTGAGTGCGCAGGCTTTTCCATTTATGACAGCGTAACGCTTGACGAGGTAAGTCGAAATATTAACGCAGGCTTTACCAGTTTAGAGGAATATTCAAAAAGACTACCTGTATTTAAAATCACCGAAGAATTAAAGAACGATTATGCGGTAGGGAACAAGATTTATTCCGATTTAGTCGGACTCATTAGAGTTGAATATAACGAAAGATTCTTGTCAATTGGAGAGTTTATAAACCGAAGGTTAAAAGTATTATGCGTTAATGATACAAATCCCGTTCGCATATCCGAATTCGATAAAGAGATAAATAAACAAAAATATTCGCTTGCCTTGGGGTATTTCGATACCCTTCATATCGGGCATTTGGAAATAATTAGGGAGCTTTCCAAACTTAACGGAATACCCTCGTTATTTACCTTTTCAAAGTCGTTGAATGAATTTATTAAGGGAAAAAGCGAACGTGATTTATATTCGTTTCGTGATAGAGTAAATCTATTTGAAAAATATGGCGTAAAAACGGTATTTGTTGAAGAACCTAATCGAGATTTTTTGAATTTAACCCCCTACGAGTTTTTAGACTATTTGACGTCAAAAATCAATATCGGAGCTTTTGTCTGTGGTTATGATTATACCTTTGGCGTAAATGCGAGCGGCAACATAGATATTTTGAAAACTTATTGTGAAGAACGCAATATTGAGTTGAGAGTAATTGATGAAAAGACTGTAGGCGGAAAAAAAGTGAGCTCAACACTCATCAAAGAAAGCCTTAAAAATGGCGATATACTATCGGCAAATGCGTTTTTAGGTCGCACTTATTCGGTATTGGGAAGAGTCCAAAAAGGGCGAATGGAAGGGCGGCTCATGGGATTTCCTACCGCTAATATTAGCCTCGACGATATGCTCATTGTTCCAAAATATGGTGTTTATAAAGGTCGAGTACGGGTGCAAGGTAAAACCTATAATTCGATAATAAATATAGGCACTCACCCCACTTTTGACGATAATAAAGTTAATTTAGAGGCGTATATCATAAATTTTGATAAAGATATTTATGGTTATCTAATAGAGGTTTTTTTGGACGATTATATTAGAGATATAGTCAAATTTAATTCAATCGACGAACTAAAAGAACAACTAAAAAGAGATTTAGGAGTATTTAATGAATAGAATAAAAATAGGAGTATCAGGCTCAGACGAAAGGTTTTATGAATTAGGGTATAAATCAACGGTGGAAATGCCTACATATATTAAAGGACTAGACTTGGATTGCTTCGAGTATTCTTTTGGAAAGGGCGTTAGATTATCATACGACACTCGCAAAAGCATAAAGGAAGCGTTTGAAAAGGAAAATATAGAGATAAGTGTTCATGCGCCGTATTTTATAAATTTTGCCAATCCCGACAACGAAAAAATCGAAAATACCAATAGATATTTAATGGATTCCGTGATTGCCGCCAAAGATTTGGGGGCTTCAAGAGTAGTCTTTCATCCCGGCTCGTTTTTGAAGTCTGACGCAGAAACTGCGTTCAATTTGACTTATCAAAATTTGTCAAAATTTGTCGAATTATATGGAGACTATTTGATAGAGAACGATATCTATATATGTCCCGAAACAATGGGAAAGAGTTCTCAAGTAGGCACGGTTGAGGAAGTCGCAAAGTTCTCAACTCTGCATAGAAATATTTTGCCTTGTATTGATTTTGGGCATATCAACGCACGCTTTCAAGGGTACATAAAGAGTGAAATTGAGTACCAACAAATAGTTGACACGCTGTCTAATTATCTTGATGATTTTAAGGTTAAAAATATGCACGTTCATTTTTCTAAAATCGAGTATGGCGCAAAAGGTGAAATCAGACATTTAACGTTTAGCGACAACGTTTTCGGGCCCGACTTCGAGCCTTTTGCAAAGGTAATTGTCGATAATTCGCTAACTCCCTATATTGTGAGTGAATCGGCAGGAACGCAAGGGCAAGACGCGGTTGTTATGAAAAAAGTCTATACAGAATACTATAATAAATAAAAATTATACTTGCCAAAGTGCTATATTATATAATATAATAAAAATACAAAGGATAAAAAATGAATAGTGATTTAATTCAAGATATAATAAAAAAATCGTCCGTTGACGCATTATTGATTACATCTACGTCAAATACATTGTATTATGGCGGTTATTCTAATCCCGAATGTACTATTCTTGCAACTAAATCTAACGTCTATTATTTTACGGACGATAGATATACCTTAGAAGCAAAACAATATATTCCCGATTATTTCAAATTGGTATCGCTCGCTTGCTCGGACTTTAAAACTATATGCGGTTACGCACTAAATGACGGAGTAAAAGTTTTAGGCACCGAGAGCGTAACTTTCAATACGCACGCTTTGCTTTCTCAACAGTTTGAAAAGGTTGTTGACGTAGAGTCGATTATTTCTTCACCAAGAATGATAAAGTCTGACGAGGAAATTAATAATATTGCATATGCTTCAAGATGCAATGACGCCGCTTTCAATGCTCTACTTCCTCAAATCAAAGAGGGAATGACTGAATTGGAAATGGGTTATCTTCTTCAATACGAGTATATCAAAGCAGGTGGAGAGGGTATTGCATTCGATACTATTTCGGTATTTGGTGAGCATACAGCATATCCCCACGGACACCCGGGACATACGAAGCTCAAATACGGCGACGTAGTTACCCTTGATTTTGGTACAAAATATAACGGCTATTGTTCGGATATCACTCGTTCATTTTCTTTTGGTACGCCAAGCGATCCCGATTACGTCAAGGTTTATAATACCTTATTAGAAGCGCAAAAACTTGGCGTTGAAATTGTAAGGGAAGGTATGTTGTGTTCGGATGCAGATAAAGCCGTAAGAGATTATTTGAAGTCAAAAGACTTGGCACAATACTTTACACACTCATTAGGACACGGCGTTGGTATTGATATTCACGAAAGGCCGTTTTTGAGCGGACGTAGTAAAGACGTTTTTCAAAACAATCAAATTTACACCATTGAACCCGGTGTTTATATCAACGGCAAATTCGGAATTAGAATAGAAGACAGTTTATGTCTCAAAGACGGAAACCCTGTAACGCTTAATCGTTGCAATAAAGAATTGATAATTTTATAGGAGGCTATATATATGGGATTTATTTTAGCAGGAGATTTTAGAAAAGGCATTACTTTTGAATTGGAAGGCAGTGTAATGGTTATTGTAGATTTCCAACATGTTAAACCGGGAAAAGGTGCAGCATTTGTACGTACAAAGCTTAAAAACGTTATGACGGGTAATGTTCTTGAAAAGACCTTCAACCCAACAGACAAATTTGAAACCGCAACTATCGAAAGAACACCAATGGAATATCTTTACACAGATGGTGAGTTTTACTATTTCATGAACAGTGAAACCTACGATCAAATTCCTTTGAACTATGATCAAGTATCCGATGCATTGAACTTCATCATTGAAGGTAGCAAAGTTACTGTATCCTTCTATAAGGGACAAGCTTTCTTGGTAGAACCTGAAACGTTTGTTGAGTTATTAATTACAGTTTGTGAACCTGCAGTTAGAGGCAACACAGCAACTCCCGGTACAAAACCTGCTACATTGGAAACAGGCTTTAAAATTCAAGTTCCTATGTTTGTAAACGAGGGCGAAAAAATCAGAGTTGACACAAGAACAGGAACATACATGGAGAGAGTTGGTTAAGCTTTGTGTTAAAGCGCAATGCCTTATCGCCACGTCGACCATCTAAATTGTCATTCAGAGTATTTTTAGGTATCTAACACTTGTTGGTGCATTAGCAAACGTGTAATTTGTAATGCAACAAATGGCAGCGTGATTGTGCTTAGGTTTGTCATTTTAACAGTAGTGAAAAAGTGTGGAGTTGAGATATCCTATACATGTTTCACATTGGGATAATCATCAATTCATTGACAAACTATGCAATCTAATTGATTGCATAGTTTTTATTTCTTTTATGACAAGGATTAGATTTCTCGACTAGGCTCGAAATGACAATATCCATGTGATGTCATGGCGACCACCACACCATACAAATCACGCAGTCCAAAACCCGCGTGAAAGGCGGATTTCATCACGAAGTGATTTCATCCTGTAGGGATTTCATCTGCCAATCAAGGCAGATTTCATTCTTTGTTCCAACAAAGAGTGGATGAGATCCTCACGACTTCACTTTACTACGCTTTCAGGATGACAAAGAGGATGAGATTTCTCGACTACGCTCGGAATGACAATATCCATGTGACGTCATTTCGACCGAAGTGATAACGGAGTGGAGAAATCTCTATCCAAGTACTAACTTGTTGCGAGGCAGGAATACATAACGTAATAGTGTGGTTTATTTTGTTGAACG
>CALYRM010000041.1 GCA_945482995.1 uncultured Clostridia bacterium
GTTTTCTGTATTTTGTGGTTTCACGATTTCCTTTTTGCGAGACAAGAGTTTGTGCGTTTAGAGAGATAACTCCACAGCGGTTGACAAAAAATAGAATAAATACTTCATATAACGAATAACTAAGGATGACATCCTGCAACTATGCTTAGGATGATACTATACTTCAAAATGATAATTTATAAGACTAGGAAAATCATTTAAGAATAGAAATAACGCTAAGGATAATTACAATATCAATTTGCATAGTTATTCGTCTGTATTGTTCTATAAATAATCAAAAACACCCTGTTAAAAAATATATTGACTTTATTATTTAGATTTCATATAATAAGTGTATCAAATCAAATATTAAAGGAGAAAAAACTATGAAAAAGATTTTATTAGTTGTTTGTGTTGTTATGGTTGCAGTTTTGCTCGCTACCATGTTCGTTGCTTGTTCCGCAGAGGACTATGCTAAAAAGCTTGAAAAGAAAGATTATAAAGTTGTAAGTGCAACAAGTGATAATACAGCTGCTATGATAGCTGCTAGATCTGCAGCAAAAGTATTAATTGGCAATGTAGAAGCCAATCTTGAATTCATTGTTTTTGGCGCAAAGGAAGGCTCAATGGTCGCTTATATTAAGTTTGAAGAATCTTCAGATGCAAAGAAGTTAGTTGATGCATTAAAAGAAAACGACAATTTAAAGGTTTCACGTTCAAGTGGCTTAGTAACAGTTAAAACAAAAGACTAATTTTAATTTAATTAAAAAAGCCGACTTGAGGTACGCTCAAGTCGGTTTTTTTATAAAGAAAATAAGCACTTATGCTTTTCAAGGATTTTATAGTATGTTTTATAGGCTGTTTGTTTGCTTTGCAAGTTTTTTTGTTGGGCTTAGTTGTCTCCACTTCGGTCGACATGACAAACAAGGATAAGGTCCCTCGAACAACGCTTTCAGGATGACAGCAGAGCTGTCAATTCTCCTTTGATTTCGCTACACTACGCTCAGAATGACACAACACATGCCCAGGATGACATTATATATGCTCAGAATGACATTATGGAATGTTGGGATGACTATTTCGATTAATATTTGTTATTGAAAAATTTAAATATTTATGATAAAATATTTATATGAACGAAAATCAACACAAAAAAGGCGGTCGCCTTATCAAAAAAATAGATTTTAATAGTTTTAAATTTAAAGTTTGGATAACTTTGATGTCCTTTGCCGTTATCATTATCGGCTTGCTGTGGATTTCCCAGGTTATCTTTTTGGAATATTACCTAAATTCATACAAGCTTAATGAGTTTAGATCCTGTCGAGATGAGCTGATATCCTCAAGCGAAAGTCAATATAATACTCTTGAAGGTAAATTTGGGTTTACCATAGATGTGTTGAAAGAAGATGATGATAAATATGTTGTGGAGTATTCTTCAAATGGTTTGAATTTCGGTTCAAAAGATCAAATTGTAAGTGATAAATCTATTATAAGTGAATCGCTAAAAAATACAAATGAAGATAAAGATTCACTTATCAAGAATAATAAAACAAGCAGATATTATTATTGTGCAAAACTTAATAATGGTAGGCTCTTATTTTTATCGCAATCCACCGAAATAATCGATTCGACTGTTAAAATATTGAGAACACAAATGGTAATCGCAAGTATTACCATTTTGGTACTCATTACTTGTCTTTCAGTTATCGTCAGCGCTATTTTTACTAAGGATATCTCTAAGCTTTCGGATTCCGCTAAAAAGCTTGCAAAGAGCGATTATAGCGTGGTATTTGAGGAAAAAGGCAATACTGAAATTGCCGAGATTGCCTCTGCTCTAAACTACGCGACCAAAGAAATGGCAGTTACTACTAATCTTAGACGAGAGTTGATTGCCAACGTTTCGCACGACTTGAGGACGCCATTGACAATAATCAAAGGGCACGCCGAAATGATAAAAGATATCACGGGAGACAACAAAGCTAAGAGAGAACAACAACTCGACGTAATAATTAAGGAAACCGATAGATTGACTATTCTTGTCAGAGATATGCTTGAGTTATCACGACTCGAGGCTAATCCTGAACTTGACAAAAAAGCGCTTTCTTTAAGCGACATTGTTACAGACGTTTTTGATAGTTTGTCTATATATAATGAAAAGGACGGATATAATATAACCGCTGATATTGACGATGATTTGCTAGTATTTGCCGATAGAACACGACTGCAGTTGGCAACATATAACCTAATTAGCAATGCAATAAACTACACCGGTGAAGATAAACGTGTTGAAATAAAACTAAAAAGAACTGGTGATAAAGCAAGATTTGAAGTTAAAGACACCGGAGATGGAATTCCTGACGAAAATATCAAAAAAATATGGGAAAGATATTATAGAGCAAAAGAACATAAGCGCTCGGTGGCAGGAAACGGTTTGGGATTGAGTATTGTCAAAACCATTCTCGAATTGCACCAAGCTGAATTCGGGGTGGATAGCGTGCTTGGCGAAGGCAGCGTATTTTGGTATGAAATCAACTTAATCGACAAATAAAAGGAGAACGCGATGCAAACGATATTGATAGTAGATGATGAAAAGGGTATAAGAGATATACTCAAAGAATATGCTGAATTTAATGGGTATGCTTACGAAGAAGCCTCAAATGGCTTTGAAGCAATCCAAAAGGTTAAAGAGAAAAAAATCGATTTAATCATTATGGATGTTATGATGCCCGGGTTAGACGGCTTTGGTGCAGTTAAAGAAATTAAAAAGATATCCGATATTCCTACCATTATGCTGAGCGCTCGAGGGGAAGAATACGACAAGCTTTTCGGTTTTGAGTTGGGAATTGACGACTACGTAACGAAGCCCTTTTCTCCAAGAGAAGTTTTTGCAAGAATCGGCGTTATAATCAAAAGAAAGAGTTTTCAAAAGGAACAAGTAAATGAAAAACTTGTTTTTGACGGGCTTGAAATAGATTTGACAGGACGAATCGTTTTAGTAGACGGAGAAAGAGCTCCCCTAACACCAAAAGAATATGATTTGCTCTTTTATTTGGTAAGAAATAAAGGAATAGCTATGAGTAGAGAAAAACTACTTCAAGAAGTTTGGGGATATGACTTTTATGGCGAAAACAGAACGGTAGATACGCATATTAAAATGTTGCGAGGAAACTTGGGAAAGTACAGAGATCACATTGTTACCCTAAGAGGAATGGGATATAAGTTTGAATAGCTATCTATTCAAACAATAAAATTTGCCCTAAATTGCAAATGAAATCGCTTTCGCGGTGAAATTCACCTTTCGGTAAGTTTTAGACTGTATATTAAGTGCAATAAATTTATTCAAATATACAATGTGCAATTTGCAATTCCGGAGTTATTGATTATATGGTGTGGTGTTTTTTGTTGTTCGTATGCGTCGCAATGAGTCTGTGAAAGTATAGAGATTTCTCGACTACGCTCGAAATGACAATATGGATTAAATTTTTCGATGTTGTTCAGGATGACATTATAATCGTCTGGATAACAAAGCAACAGTGATTCGTATGCGTCGCAATGAGTCTGTGAAAGTATAGAGATTTCTCGACTACGCTTGAAATGACGGAACAAGGATAAGGTTCCTCGAACAACGCTTTCAGGATGACAGCAGAGCTGTCAATTCACCTTCGACTACGCTTAAGAATGACATTTTGATGGTCGGGATGACATGATGATTTAATGATTTTTTGTAACTTTTTATGCAATTTTTATATTTTTTATTCAAAAACATTATTTTCGCCTATTGATATACAAAAAAAGATATGCTATAATTAAAATATATAAATATATTTTATATATATTTTGGAGGAGTAATATGGAATTTAGTTTTGACGTTGTTAAAAAACTAGGAGTTCTTTCCGAGTCAGGCAAATGGACAAAAGAAATCAATCTCATCAAGTGGAGCGACAATGCACCTAAGTACGATATCAGAACTTGGAATACCGAAACAGGCGTTCCCGGCAAAGGCTTAGCTTTATCTTTGGACGAGATTAAGGTTTTAAAAGCAGTATTGAACGATATTGATTTAGACGCTGAATAATTTTTTTGTCTTTTTCTTATCTTTTTATAAATATTAAAAAAATGAGTGCTTGTTAGTAGCATAAATTTTTTTGACGGACTATTAACATTTTAGGGACTGAATATAGATTTTCAGTCCTTTATTATAAGGAGCTACTACTTGAAATTTAAACGCGCAATCAATAATTTAATAGGCAAAGCCGTTGACCTTTTTATGGGGAATGGCTTATCTCAAGAGCAAAACAACGCCTCGGGTGAAAAAGTGATTTTTCCGAATATGCAACAAACTCTAAGGAGAGTTGCCGGCGAGTGCGTAGTTCTTCTTAAAAATGACAACACGCTTCCACTTAATGGAAATATTTCGATTTTTGGAAGATGTCAAATTGATTTATTTTATGTCGGTAACGGTAGCGGTGGCGACGTCATTCCGCCCTATACCGTGAATTTGCTTGACGCTCTAAACAATAATGACAAGGTAGTCGTAAACAAGTTTCTTGCAGATAAATATACCGAATGGAGAAGTAGAAAAGAAAACTACCCCGATAAAGGTTGGTGGGGACATTGGCCCTTTTCATTAGAGGAAATGCCTATTGACGAAGAATTAGTAGTACGCTCTTCTGAATTTTCGGACACCGCCGTGGTTGTTATAGGTCGTTCAGCGGGTGAGGATAGAGAAAATAAACTTATAAAAGGCTCATATTACTTGACCGATGACGAGAGAAAAATGCTTGAATTAATAACTAAGCACTTCAAGAAAACTTGCTTGATTATAAATTCGGGAAATATAATGGATTTATCCTTTTTGGAAGACTTCCAAAACAAAATTACCGCAGTTGTCTATGCTTGGCAACTAGGACAAGAAAGCGGAAACGCTATTGCAGATGTTATTACGGGCGTAGTAAATCCGTCGGGCAAGCTAACAGATACAATTGCCAAGGATTATTACGATTATCCAAGTAGCAAGCATTTTGGGGATAAAGTATACAACAACTATGTGGACGATATTTTTGTAGGATATAGGTATTTTGAATCGGGGAACGAAGACAAGGTACTTTTTCCTTTTGGATTCGGTCTATCCTATTCTAAATTTGAAATCTCAAAATTAGATTACCATACTATTCAATTAGACGAAAAAATCAACAAACATATTCTAAATTTGTCAGTTGAAAACCTATCCGAAATAGTCGGCAAGCAGGTCGTACAAGTATATGTAGAGCAGCCAAAAGGTTTACTTTATAAAGCGGATAAGGTACTTGTTGCTTTTGCAAAAACTAACCGGCTAAGCAAAAATCAAAAGCAAACTATAACGTTATCATTTACTGATTACGAATTTGCATCATACGATGATAGCGGCGTTAGCGGTTATAAGGATTGCTATATTTTGGAATCAGGAACATATAAAGTACTTGTGGGTGATAACGTAAGAGACGCAAAACAGGTTGGAGAGTATGTTGTAAACGAGACAAAGGCACTTGTGAAGCATCAAGAAATCTGTTGCGTCAAAGAAAAGCATGTTTTTAAAACACTGAGTCACAAGAACGAAATCAAAGATAACAAGGTACATTCTGGCAAAAGAAACCTAAAGAAGAGAATCATTGAAGGACTACCTGAAAAAATTGAACCAAGTCAAGCCTTGATTACATTTGACGAAGTCGTGAATGGTGAAAAAAGTTTGGATGAGTTTATAGCCACCCTATCCGTTTACGAATTGGAAGCGCTAACACGTGGAGAAGGCGGTATGCATTCAACACTTGGTGCAAAAGGTAATGCAGGCGCTATCGGTGGCGTAATTCCCTCTCTTCAAGAAAAAGGCGTGCCTGCGGTAATTACAACCGATGGTCCAAGCGGTATAAGATTGCAACGTTATACCTCGCTTTATCCTTGCGGATTTGCACTTGCAAGCAGTTGGAATGTGGATTTAATTTACGAAATGTTTACTCTTGTGGCAAAAGAAATGAGAGAATATCAAACCGATATTCTCTTGACTCCCGGAATGAATATTCATAGAAATCCACTATGCGGGCGTAACTTTGAATATTTTTCAGAGGACCCCCTACTTAGCGGTAAAATTGCAGCAGCTATTGTCAAAGGTATCCAATCCGATGAAAAACTATCCGCTTGTCCTAAGCATTTTGCTTGCAACAACCAAGAAACACGCCGTAATCGCCATGATGCAAGAATTTCAGAACGTGCATTAAGAGAAATCTATTTAAAGGGTTTTGAAATTGTAGTAAAGGAAAGCTCTCCGCATACGATAATGACAAGTTATAACAAAATTAACGGAGTGTGGAGCCATTATAACTACGATTTGGCTACCACTGTTTTAAGAAAGGAATGGGGCTTTAATGGGCTTGTTATGACAGATTGGTGGATGCAAAAGAGTAAATCCGCAGAATTTAAAACAATCAAAAACAACGCATATAGAATTAGAGCCGGCGTAGATGTATTAATGCCGGGTAACCTTAGCCGAATTAAGAAGAAGTATATATCGGATAAGAATTTGATTCGTTCGCTTCGCTCAAAAAATGGCTTGACTTTAGGAGAAATACAGACTAGCGCCAAGCGTACGTTGGAACTCTGTATAATAAAGAAAAAGAAAAAATAATTATAGGGAAATAAATTATGAAAGTTTTATTATTGAATGGAAGCCCAAATGAGGCAGGTAACACCTATACTGCACTTAATGAAATGGTAAAAGTATTTCAAGAAGAAGGAATAGAAACAGAAATTGTTCAAGTTGGCAAACAAAATATTCGTGGTTGTATTGCTTGCAACACTTGTAAGACTACAGGAAAGTGCGTATTCAACGATCTTGTAAATGTTGTTGCTGAAAAGTTTAAAGAATGCGACGGCTTAGTTGTCGGTAGCCCCGTATATTATGCTTCAGCTAATCCAACCGTTGTTGCATTGATGTCAAGGCTTTTTTATAGCGTACCATGCGATAAGACAATGAAAGTCGGTGCATCGGTTGTTGCCGCAAGAAGAAGCGGTACGACGGCTACGTATGATGAATTAAATAAATTCTTTGGAATTGCAGGTATGCCGATTGCTTCGGGACAGTATTGGAATAATGTACACGGCTTACGCCCGGGCGAGGCTGTAGAGGATGGCGAGGGCTTGCAAAGTATGCGTACGTTAGCAAGAAATATGTCCTTTTTAATTAAAAGTATAGATTTAGGTAAAAAGGAAATCGGTTTACCAAAAAAGGAAAAACCGATTAAAACAAATTTTATAAAATAGATTATTAATAAAATTTACAATCATTTTCGGAATTCACAATTGGCAACGGCTCATTGTGGATTCTTTGATTATATGGTGCAGTACGTTTCCGACTATCCGTTTTTTGTGTCGATATGGATGAGATTCTTCGACGTTGCTCAGAATGACGTTTTGAGTTGAACATTACATACTACACATTTAATTAACTGCTTTGCACTTAATCTATGGCTCCATACTTAGTGGTAGCTAATGCACCGCAAATATTTGCTTTTTTTACTATTTCGATTAGTTTTGCTATTGGCAAATTATCTAAATCGTAATTAGCCAATTCCGATAGCAAACAACCGAAAAATGCGTCGCCAGCGCCTGTAGTATCAACTGGTGTAACCTTGATTGATTCAACAAGCCCTATTGCTCCATTATATGAATATAACGAACCCATTTCTCCTAAGGTTACACAAATTAATTTGTTGTAATTAGAAAGTTTTTGAAGTTTTTCTTCAAGGGTGTTTCCGCTGGCAAACAAATCTAGTTCTTCCTCGGAAAATTTTAAAACGTCCGCATTTTTTATATACCAACTATATATGGATTTATAATCTTGATTAATAAAATTATCGGCTCTAAAGTTTACGTCAAAACATAACTTTTTGTGATGCTTTTTCGCCATACTAACTATATATTCCGCTGTCGATCTACCAACCGCCGTGCTAAGCATAAGCGAGCCTAAGACAATAAAATCAGCAGATTCAAGGGCTTTATCCACCTGTTCGTGTGTAATTCTATAATCTGCACTATTCTTGCGTATAAATGAGAAATTTCTCTCCCCTTGAGTGTTGATTTCTACAAGCGCTTGCGTAGTATTGTAGTTATCATCTACAACTATATCAAGATAATCAAACCTTTGCCCTTTGGCAAAATCCAAAAGGTATTCTCCGAATAGGTCGTTGCCAACTCTACCGACAAATCCAACAGCAGCGCCCATCTTTTTTATACAACACGCAACGTTAAACGGCGCTCCGCCCGCATAGCGAGAAAATACGGTTTCGCCGTTTTGTGTTTTACCTATTAAGTCTACCAATATTTCACCAATACATATAATCATAATATAAATATAACCTGATTTTTTAAAATAGTCAAGTCAATGAAAAAGTACTGTAGTTAGTTTAACCACAGTACCTTATAATCACGTAGTCTGCAACTAATCATTCTTCATCCTAATATGGATTATATCCTTCGACTACGCTTAGGATGAGGATTGATATAGTTAAAAATGACATATTAGATTAGGCTAACCATTAAATTACAGCCTAAAACTATCAAAATCAATGCGATTGGATAGGTTGCTGCATATGCGTTGGCTACGTCCTCGGTGCCTGAAGCGCTTATCAATGCGCCCAAGGCCGGGGTTGAAGTCATACCGCCTGTAACCGAACCCAAGTTGTTGTATAGCGGTATCTTCAAAATGAATTTCGCTACCAAAAAACCTGAAACCATTGGAATCATAGTCATTATTAAGCCTGCTATGAAACCATATAAGATAACCATTGCATCGAAGTTGCCTGCCGATATCTTGCTAATTAATGAATATCCGCCGTCTACGCCTGCACCGATAAGGAAGAGCATTAAGCCCAACTCTCTCATTACCTTTAAAGTTTTTTCGGGCACTTTCAAGCTGATTTTGCCTATTCTTCCGAAGTGACCGAGTATCAAAGCGACAAGCAAAGGACCGCCTGTATTACCTAATGAGAATGTTGCACCACCATAGCCCTTACTTGATATAGGAATTGAAATACTACCTAAGAAAATACCTAAGAGTATTGCAAGTGCAAACGGACAAAAACCGAATGGATCGATTTCAAAGGTATTTACCGGCTTACACTCTACTTGCTCAATCGTTGTTGTTGCGGTATTTTCAACTGTAGTTGTAGGTGCGGTATTATCGCTAACAACTTGAGGCTGTTCGTCTACAACTTCGTTGCTGTCCTTACCCTTTTTCTTAGACCTCGTTTTCTTTTGAACGGGAGCGTGCATTAATTCTAATTCGTGTTGTTTGTTTACCTTCAATATTTTAGGCATTATTTGAACGAATAGTACTACGCCTACTACACCAAATGGATAAGCAATAGCATGACCGAGGGAAACCATTGTCGTAGGTTCGCCTTTGCTTGTTGCGGCTTCGATAGCTGCGCTAAAGCCCGGAGTTGAAGTCAACGCACCCGACAAAATACCGGCTGAAAACTCTGAACCTATGCCCGGAATAACTGCAAATATAACAGCGGCTAACAATCCCGAAAATACGATAACAACACCTAACAAAACGTATGATTTTGCATTCTTCTTTAAATCTCGGAAAAATCTCGGACCTGCAACGAAGCCAACGGCTGTTACAAAGAGTATTAAACCGATATTTTGAATAAATTTATAAGACGTTGTGTTTTGAAGGTAAAAATGCCTTAATCCCGATACGTTTTGTAAACCGCTTATCGAGAAAATGCAACCAAAGGCAATGGCAACTAAAAATACGCCTGCCGTGCCTAAGGATACTCCCTTTATTTTTATTGAGCCCAACAAATATCCCAAAAATGCAATTAGAAACGCGCCTAAAATGGGATATATCGAAGAGCTAACATGCAAAACATTTTCTACGCCAACCGCAGAAATTAGTTCACTAAAATTGATCATAATATCTCCTGAATACTTAATTATTCCCTAATATTGATATTAAAAATCTAACTTCTGTAAAACTTCCTTTAATCTGTGTGCACTATTTTGCAATAGCTTTAATTCATCGTCGGTCAAAGGAATTATAACCTTTCCTGTGATACCTCTACGATCAACCAATGCCAAGGTGCTTAATGCAACGTCTTCAACGCCTTCATATTCGCCGTGTTGAATGGTGCTGATTGGCAACGCAATTTCGTGACCGGATAAAATACAGTTACACAAGTGGTTTGTACAAGCGGCAATTGCGTAGTTGGTAACACCCTTACGCTCAATAATCCAGCTACCTGATTTCTTTACATGCTCTTCAATCTCTTCAAAATTGAGTTCGGGTTGTTTCATGTTGGTTTTGTTTACGATATATTTTGTATATTCCTTTACCGGAATACCGCTTACGTTTGAAATTGACCACGGAATCATTGAAGAATCACCATGCTCACCGAATACATATGTGTGAACATTCTTTGTACTGATTGTGAAGTCGTCTGCAATACGTGTACGCAAACGAGCGGTGTCAAGCAATGTACCTGTTCCGATAACTCTTGACTCCGGTACACCTGTAATTTTTTGGAAGATATAAGTCAATATATCAACGGGGTTACAAAGAATTATAAAGATTGAATTCGGTGTATATTGCATTAATTTACTTGCAACTGACTTAATAATATTAACGTTGTTTTGAGCTAGGTCAATACGGCTCATACCTGGCTTACGAGGCATACCTGACGTGATAACGACGATATCGGAATTAGCGGTATCAGTGTAGTCGCCCGAATAGATTTTACTTTGAGAAGTATATGGTAATGATTGCATAATATCCAATGCTTCGCCTTCGGACTTATACTTATTAATATCAACTAAAACTATTTCACTTGCAGTACCCTTCATTAATAATGAATAACCGACTGTTGCACCAACTGTGCCTGCTCCGATAATAGAAATTTTGCTCATTGTAATTCTCCTTGTTTTATTATGATTAAATTTTGTATTAAATACTATTTAATGATGATTTGATGGCTTTGCCGTCATGAATTGAAACCGTTGATTTCGTGAATTCTCAGAAAGCTGCACTCCGTGAATTGAATTGCACCTAACGGTTGCAATTAGTTATGGATAAATTTTTTCATGGAACGCTTAAATTGCGTTCTCAAGAATGTTGTATATCTCGTTTTTAGGTCCTTCGACGTTGCTCAGGATTACATTTCTATAAGCAGAATGATATTGTGTTTGGAATATTGATTCCGCCCCATATAGTCAAAGAAACCAAAATTTCACATCGCACATCCGCTTAAGTGTCAAAGCACTTAAGTTTACATGTCCTTTCTCTTGTAGTTTGGCAATAACTTAGGGGATAGCGTTGTCGGGTTAATTCCTGCATTTTTCAATTCGTTTGCAAAGGAATTGACATGATTTAAGTTCATTTCGCCAACGGTTACGCTCTTTGCCTTTTCGCTTGCACTTCTGCCTGCGTCTCTGCCGAATACTATAATATCCAACAGCGAGTTGCCCATTAATCTATTTCTGCCGTGTATTCCGCCGACAGCCTCGCCTGCTACAAACAGATTTTCAACCGTGCTTTGACAGTCGGAATTGATTTCTATACCGCCGTTTTGGTAGTGAAGCGTGGGATATACCAATATAGGCTCTTTACGAATATCAATACCGTACTTACCGAACATTCTAAGCATTGCCGGTATTCTCTTTTCGATTGTACCCTCGCCGTTAAGAATTTCAATAATAGGAGTATCAAGCCAAACGCCTTCGCCATCGGTTGTCTTTACTCCGTTGTTGCGTTGTTTACATTCTCTTATAATTGTGCTTGCTGTTACGTCTCTTGTTTCAAGAGAGTACACAAAAGCGTTACCGTCTTTATTGACTAATTGAGCGCCTAGAGAACGAACCTTTTCGGTAACCAATGCACCGAAAATCTGTGTAGGCTCTGCTGCGCCTGTCGGGTGATATTGCAAGGTATCTGCATAAAGCAATTTTGCGCCCGCTCTGTATGCAAGTACTAAGCCATCGGCAGTTGCGCCGTAGTGGTTTGAAGTCGGGAAGCCTTGATAATGTAGTCTACCTGCACCACCTGTTGCCAAAATGACTGTTTTAGCCTTTGCAATAAGAATTTCGTTGGTTTCCATGTTGAGTAAAACCGCACCGCAAGCTCTACCGTTTTCGTCCTTTATAATTTCGATTGCGGAAGTAAAATCAACAACGGGTATTTGTCTATTCAAAACCTCGTCTCTTAAAGTCCTCATTATTTCGGCACCCGAATAGTCCTTACAAGCGTGCATTCTCTTTCTCGAAGTACCGCCACCGTGCGTTGTTATCATTGTACCATCGGGGGCTTTGTCGAACATAACGCCCAATTCATTTAACCATTTGATTGCGTCTGGTGCTTCGCTGACAAGCATTTTGAGAAGCTCGGGCTTTGCAGCAAAATGACCACCACCGTATGCGTCCAAATAGTGAATTGCAGGACTATCGTTAGGCTTGTCGGCAGCTTGTATACCGCCCTCTGCCATCATTGTGTTGGCGTCGCCTATACGAAGCTTGGTAACCATCATAACATTTGCACCATTAGCGTGCGCAGTGATTGCAGCAGACGAACCTGCGCCACCGCCGCCGATTACCAAAACGTCTACGTCATAATCAGGATTGGATAAGTCGATATCTTTACCCAAAACTCTTGACTTTCCTTGTAGTAAATCTGCCAATTCGTGAAGAACTTTGTCCCCCTTGTTTGGACCTACTTTTAGTGTTTCGTAGGCATTATCGATATAATCGGGATGGTTTTCTTTCAATACTTGGGATTTTTCTTCAGCCGACATTCTAGGGAAAAGGTTATTAACTCTTTCCGCTCTTGTGGCTTCTACCTTTTTCATTGATTGTAGTTGTTCATCGGTGTAATTATACATTGTTCAATTCTCCTACTTCTCTATATCTCTATGGTTGTAAAGTTCTTTCAACTCATCTAACGGCTTGTTCATAACGCTTTCGATAAGCTCTTCGAATTCGCCATTTGCAATTTCTTGAACTCTTTGCTCTAAATGCTCTGATTTCGGAGCGATATATTTGCCGTATAATCTACGTGACAACTCGGCAACCTGTGGATGAGAAATTCCAGCAGGACAACGAGAAGAACATAGTCCACACATTACGCAGTCAAAGCTTTCGTTTGCGCACTTTTCATAATGGCCACCTTGAGCGTATGCGATGTACTGCATAACGTTCAAGCCTTGCGGACAAGCCTTTGTACAAGCATTACAGCCAATACAAGCATATACCTCTGGGTATAATTGCATCATAAGTTGCTGTGTTGGACTTACCTTTTTAAGGTCGTAAATCTGCTTTACCAAAGGGAAAGATGGAAGAGTTGCAACATACATTCCTTCTTCGACTTTTGTTTGACAAGCCAAGCAGGTTTTCAACTCTTGCTTGCCTAAAATTCTGTAAAAGGTAGCGCAAGCACCGCAGAATCCGTTTCTACATCCACAACCTCTGACAAGCTCGTAGCCGGCATATTCCATTGCCTTCATAATCGTAAGACTTTCGGGAACTTGATATTTTTTACCGAACAAGTAAACATTTACTTTCTTTTCCATATATATTCTCCTTAATATTCATCGGGTAGTTCGTCTAATTCGTCCATTCTGAAAACCGGACCGTCTTTGCATACGTATTTGCTTCCCACGTTGCAACGACCGCATTTTCCTATTCCGCATTTCATTCTAAGTTCTAGGGTTGTATATACCCTTTCCTTTGCAAAGCCCAATTCAAGTAGCGTTTGTAAGGTAAACTTAATCATAATTGGCGGACCGCATAAAATGGCTGTCATGTTAGGATCGGGATTTACTTCTTTTACGAAGCTCGGGACAAATCCAACGTGTCCCGTCCAATTCTCGTCCGCTCTATCTATTGTCAAGCAAACGTTGAAATCGGGCTCCTGCATCCATTCATCTTGGATTTCTTGAATATCCACTAAGTCGGCGGAACTTCTTGCGCCATATACGATTATAACTTTGCCGTAGTTACTGCGATTGGCTCTAACGTAGTTTATAACGCTACGCAAAGGCGCTAAACCGATACCGCCTGCGATAAATAATAAATCCTTTCCTCTAAAATCACCCTCAACAGGGAAACTTCTACCATATGGACCTCTTACTGTAATTTGAGAGCCAGCCTCTAATTGGTGAATAATCTCGGTTACGCAACCACATTTCTTAATTGAAAACTCCATGTACTCCTTGTTCGTAGGAGATGAAGTAATCGAAAACATACATTCACCGGCTCCCGGTACAGAAACCATTGCGCATTGTCCCGGCATATGATCAAAGGGCTTTTCGCCCGAAGGTGTAACTACTCTAAACGTTTTAACGTCGGGAGTATCCTTTCTAACGTCGGTAACAACGCAAACTTGGGGAATTAAATTCTCTTTTTTCATTATTTTTTCACACCTCCGAATGCCTTTATGACTTTAACAATATTTAAGTGTTGAGGACATTTCTTTAAGCATCTACCACAGCCTACGCAAGAGAACATTCCGTCATTGTTTTCGGGATAGTATTTTAACTTGTGCATAAATCTTTGACGGAAGCGTTGCAAACTAGTTGTACGGTTGTTGCCACCTGCCATTTGAGTAAATTCGCTATACATACACGAATCCCAACAACGATATCTAATTGTACCTTTGGAAGTGTTGAAATCTCTAATATCGAAGCATTGACAAGTGGGGACCTTGCCACTACTTATTACTAAAGGATTAATCCTCTTTCCTAAAAATCAAAGAT
>CALYRM010000042.1 GCA_945482995.1 uncultured Clostridia bacterium
CCGCCATTAATCCAATCACCCCATGCTCCGGGAGGTACAACAAGGTTATTTCTATTCTCATCATCCAACTCTGTAGCAATTTGATTAATCGCTGTAATGTCAAATGATTCTGATTTGTAATAGATTCCGATATCTATATCAGAATCCTCTGTATGGGTGCCTCTTGCACGGGAACCCCCTAATACGATGCCTTCTATATAAGGCAAAGAGGATAATTTTTCTGTCACTGATTGAATAATATTATCTATCATACTGAATCACTCCTTTCAATATCAAAAGCTATATCCCATGCTGAGAAACGCCTTTTTTGCCATGTGTTCCTTATGCTTTACGTGTATTTCTATGGTAAGGTCCTTCAAAAATTGAAGTCCATATCACCGATGATTTATGGTCTAACCTACTTAGTGTATAGAATAATTCCGTCATCTCTTTCACTGCCCAATTTACAAACTGGCTTTGATTACCTATATTAAAACATTTACGCACCCCAAAAGTAACTATATTTTACTCATATACTGTTCAGGAATTGGAATGTTGAAGGTTTCACAGAGTAATTTTACATCATGAATATCTTTATCTCGAATTTCATACCCTACATGAAATAACACTTGATACTCTGCATTAATACAACCAACTTCAATATCACCAATTGTTCCTATACCACTAAATGTATCTATCGGATATCCATTTCCTTCAAAAATAATCTCATTATTACTAAATCTAAAAATATGCAAATCAATGACTCTATCTAAATTATCCTTCCAAACCGTGTGATCATTTGTAGTGTATGTTTCTATAACTTCATAGAACCCTTTACATGATAACACTTTAATAAAACTTTCTCTGTTTGTTTCTTCGATAAACAAATCTATATCGTTATGAGGTCTTGTCTGTCTTTTTAATAAAGCATCAACTCCCCATCCACCATCTAAATAAACCTTAACTCCAATTTTACTTGCATAATTTATTATTTCAATTGCATCTTTTTCACTTACCATAGTCTTAATCCTCCTCACTAAATTCATCAGGTAATCCGTAGAAATCACAAAGAACTAAATAAGCTGCATACCTTTTGGCTTCTTTTTTTGATGTTGCATAAGCAGTGTGTTTCATTGCCCAGCTTCTAATGTAACAAGCACACTCCCACATCAACGTTCCATCATTCATTAACACTTGTTCTTCTGCTTGATAGTATTCAGGAATTGAGCATCTACCTTTTTCTGCTAGTTCTTTTAAAGTAGTCACTGCATTCTCTAACTGAAACTTTGATGGTCTTGGCTCTTCAGTATCGACATCTGCTAGGAAGTCATCTATCTGTAACATAAACTCTACAACGTTTTGAAGTTCATCTTGATTCCAATCACTATCGATTGCAACTGCACCAAGTATAGCTTCAAAAAGATCCGCCTTAACTTTTATCAGATTATCTTTGAACTTTGGATTTTCTATGTCTGTATCACCTAAATACATGTACTTAAATAACCCTAGTTTAGCACTTTTTATCAAATATGTCTATGTTATCATAAAATAATATTAAAAATAGACTACTATTTTCTCAAATCGTTCAAAAGTTGAGTAATCGTTCAAAACTAGCCCTAATCGTTCAAAAGTAAGGTAATCGTTCAAAAGTTGTTTATGAATAGAAAAAGAGACCTATAAATAGTCTATTTTAAGGCTACTACAGGTCTCTATATTGCTTTATAAAACTGGCGGATAGGAGGTTTTTCCCTTTCTGCCACCAAATAAAAAAGGTCTGATACTGTATCAAACCTATGCATTCAATATGGCGGAGAGTTAGGGATTTGAACCCTAGTTACGGTTTCCCGCAAACACGATTTCCAGTCGTGCGCCTTCGACCACTCAGCCAACTCTCCATTTTTATCTTGTATTGCATTGAGTTCGGATTACTATCTATGTCGTCCTTTCTCAATTAATGCTTAATTATTATATAACATATATTTTAGTTTGGCAAGTTTTTTTTAATTTTTTTATTATCTATTTTTCGTAGTTCACGTTACATATAGGATATGAGATTTCTCGACTACGCTATAAATGACAGATTAAGGATTAGATTCTTCGACTTCGTTGCACTTCGCTCAGAATGACTTTATAGTTTAGAATGACTGCTCTTATGCTTCGCAAAAGGTCGGTGCTTACATAGAGATTTCTCCACTTCGGTCGAAATGACGGAACATGGATGAGATTCTTCGAACAACGCTTGAGAATGACTTTATAGTTTAGAATGACTGCTCTTATGCTTCGCAAAAGGTCGGTGCTTACATAGAGATTTCTCCACTTCGGTCGAAATGACGGAACATGGATGAGATTCTTCGACTTCGTTGCACTCCGCTCAGAATGACATAATAACCGTATAGAATGAATTATCTTAAGTCTTCGGGTTTATATCCTAGTTCAATGATTCGCTTGTCTATTTGCTTTTGAAGCTCTTCGCATTCGGTTTGCATGGTTACCGGTACCGTTTTGTCAGAGAAGATGTAGTCCGACATTTCGAAGTCGAGTTTCTTTTTCTTTGCCATAAGGATTGCATATGCAGAATCCTCAAGAAGTTTTTCTCTAATATCTGCCTTTTCAAAGTCGCTGAGTTTACCCTCTTGCTTTTGAGTTGAACGCTCCGGTGTAGCAAGGTCAGGGACAAAAGAAGGGTTTTCTCTAAGGTCGGATAGCTTACTGCTAATCCAACCCATTGCATAAGCCTTTCCTTGGCTTTGTGTGGCAATTTTTAATACCGTTTCTTCGTTTATTCCCCAAGTGATAACCCAAGTACGATATAAATCACGGTCTTGAGCAGTAATCTTTCTTGAAGAACCCGTTGCGTAAATTATGTTTTGAATATTCTCGTCAAAGCGAGTCAAGGCGTCTAATTGTAGGTCTATACTATGCTCGGTTATATAGCCACCTCTATAAAATTCATCAACTGTTTTTTCAAAGCCTTGAATATCTCTTGTCGAGTTCAATCTACAGTAGCGTGCGATTTTATGCAAACTCTTACCTGTAAAGCCCTTTGCAAATAAAGGTGCTATGGTTTCATCGCTTATAACGGTATAATCTTGATAACGCAAGCCCAATTCGTAAAGAACGTTTTTGGTACATTCTTCAATCTGTTCACGGCGTTCGGCATAAGCCTTTATGTCTTCCTTTGTAAATACGTTTTGTTCTGCGAATTTTTCCAATAGCTCGTCAAGACTTGTCATACCGCCTTTTTTTATTAGTCTACAAGCTGCAAGTATCGCGTCAAGCGTAAAGCCCAGTTTTGAAGTCCATTTCAAAAACAGTTCTCGATCTTCGATATCGACGCTACGTTTCGATTTAAGCCCATGCAAAATTTGTTTGATTTGGTCGGTAACCGATTCCACTTGGAAAAATCTTTTTTCGACGTCGGAAACCGTAAGGCAGCCTTCTTGCAACCAAGAGCGAGCAACCGTAAGTACATAGTTTCGACTTATGTTTTTTCCTTTTAGGTCGATACAGTAGCGAGCAATCATTACAAGCGCATCGTCTTCCATTTTTGAATCAACCAAAAAATCGACGAATGCGTGAAGGTCGTTTTCGGAAAGTTCCTTATCTACAAAAAGCTGCTGAATATTTAAAATAAAATCGCTATACTTATCGGGATTATATGTGCGTGTTGCACGTAAAGCTTTTGTTGGAAGGTTATATCTAACTGTAAGCGGATAGGTTGAAGTAATGGTAACCAAACCTTTATTTTGCATACTTTCAAAAGCCTTTTTGACTTCGGAACTTTTTAGATTCAGTCCCTTACAAATGCCATCCAAATTGTTATCCGCACCATAAACGTTATGACACAGCATAAGCCCAAACAAATAAACCTTAACTTCGGTTTCAGACATTATAGGCATACAATGCGTTATGAAAGTATTATCTACAAGTGTATAATCTTTTGCGTCATAATCATTGGAAAAGGTACAAATAGGCATTTTATTTCTCTCCGTAAATCTTTTTATTTTTATTGCGATACTCGGCGAATCTAATAGTATATCCGTTATCTTCTATCGCTTCGCTCTCGCTAATCAGTTCCCAATCGAAGTCCGCATCGAGATTTTTAAAAAAAACTTCGGCTCCGCCGTCGCTATCGACTTTTGTAACTAAAACCGAGTCGACAAATGGAAGAGTTGTTTCGTAAAAGCGAGCTCCGCCAATAAAGAAAATATCGTCTGTCGGATATTTCTTGATTTCTTCAAAAAGCTCATCAAGCGATTTTACCATTATACAGCCGTCAAAGATTTCCTTAGTAGACAAAACGATATTTACGCGCTTAGGAAGAGGTTTTGCATTGGGAAAGGACAAAAGCGTGTTCTTTCCCATACATACAACCTTATTCAAAGTTTGACTTCTAAAAAAAGCCATATCTTTTTTGAGAGAAAACAGCAAGCCGTTATTCTTGCCGATACCCCAATTTTTATCCACTACGACGATTGACTTCATTATAATCTTGCAAGAGTAGCTTTAAGACGCTCGAGAGTTTTTTCTCTACCCAACAAAACAGCCATTTCTGTAGCGCCGCCGGGGGTAGCCTCCTTGCCGGTAATTGCGATACGAACGCACCACATTACAGCACCTTTTTTAACACCCAAACTTACTGCAAGCTCGGATAATGCTTGGAATAGAACGTTGTTATCCCATTCTACATCGGCGATTTTAGCGATTGCTCCCTCAATTACAGTCTTTGCGATTTCCAAAGTGGTCTTATTCTTTTGATTTTCCAACAGGTTCAAATCAAAGTCGCCGTATTCCTCTAAAAAGTTGATATGTTCGGGGATATCAGAGAAAATCTCGGTTCTATTTTGAAGCAAGGTACAGAGCAATTTATAATCATACTTTCCTGCGCATTTGCTCTTTTCGATAAATGGTACTGCATAATCGTGGAACTCTTCGGGCGTCATTGCACGAATATATTCGGCATTCAACCAACGCATTTTAGCTTCGTCAAAGATTGACGGGCTTGAACTGATTCTAGAAACGTCAAAGGCTTCCTCTAATTCTTTCAATGAAAGTTTTTCTCTATTGTCCTCGGGGCTCCAACCCAACAAAGCGATATAGTTGATAATTGCTTGTGGTAGATAGCCCTTACTTAAAAAGTCCTCAAAGTTAGCGTCGCCGTATCTTTTGCTGAGCTTACGAGTTTGATCTTTCATAATTACAGGCAAGTGAACATAGGTTGGACGATCCCAACCGAATGCGTCATACAAAAGATTGTATTGTGGAGTTGAGCTTAGGTACTCGTTACCACGCAAAACGTGTGTGATACCCATTGAGTGGTCGTCAATGACGTTTGCGAAATTATAGGTTGGCATACCATCGCTTTTGATTAAAATAGCATCGTCCATATCCTTATAGGCAACTGCGATTTTGCCGTATACCATATCTTCATATTCGCTAACGCCGTCGCCCTCCGGTATCTTTTGGCGAATAACGAACGGACAACCTTGGTCGAGCTTAGCTTGGACTTCCTCTTTTGATAGTCTTCTGCATCTGCCGTCATACTTTGTTTGACCGCCGTCGGTAACGTTACGTTTGTCACAGAAACAATAATACGCACCACCCTTTTCAATCAATTCAAGAGCATACTTCATATACAAAGGCTTACGTTCGCTTTGAACGTAAATAACGCCCTCTTTTTCTTTACCCGGGCCCTCGTCATATTCCAAGCCTGCCGTTTTCAAAATGCGGAAAACCGCTTCGGTAGCGCCCTCAACATAGCGTTCTCTATCGGTATCCTCGATACGCAAAATGAACGTACCGTTATTGTGACGAGCGAATAAATAAGCATATAAACCTGTTCTTAAATTTCCTACGTGCATAAATCCTGTCGGACTTGGTGCAAATCTTGTTCTTACTTTCATATCAATCTCCAAATTAATTATTTTTTACCGAATTTTTCTTTTGCTCTATACATATTGCTCAACGTTCTCTTTCGGATACGCAAATTCTTTGGAGTTACTTCCAAAAGTTCGTCTTCGCTTATAAACTCAAGCATTTCTTCAAGAGACAGTCTACGAGGTGGAGTTAATCTCAAAGCCTCGTCAGAAGCAGACGAACGCATATTGGAAACGTGCTTACGCTTACAAACGTTTACAACGATGTCGTCTTGGTGCATTGTATAACCTACAACCATTCCCTCATATACAGGAGTGTTCGGTCCAATAAACAATGGTCCACGGTCTTGAGCGTTAAACAAGCCGTATGTGCAAGCCTCGCCGCTTTCGTATGCAACTAGAGAGGCTGTTGCTCTACGAGTAATATCGCCCTTGTATTCTTCGTAACCGATAAACAATGTATTCAAAATACCCTCGCCCTTGGTATCGGTCAAAAACTCGTTTTTATAGCCGATAAGTCCACGTGCAGGAACCTTGAATTCAACTCTTGTACGGCTGTTCATTGGAGTCATTCCTATCAATTCGCCCTTACGAGAGCCTATCTTTTCCATAACGACACCTACCGATTCGGTGGGTACGTCCGCGATTAATTGCTCCATGGGTTCCAAAAGCTTGCCGTTTTCCTTTTTGTACAATACCTTAGGCATTGATACCGAAAATTCGTAACCCTCTCTACGCATGGTTTCAATCAATACTGAAAGGTGCATTTCGCCACGTCCCTTGACGATAAAGGTATCTGTGTTTTCGCCGTCTTCAACATGCAAGGAAACGTCTTTCAGAAGCTCACGATAAAGTCTATCTCTTAGATGTCTTGTGGTAACATATTTGCCCTCTTTGCCTGCGAATGGTGAATCGTTTACCATAAAGTGCATTTCCAACGTCGGATCGCCGATTTTTACAAATGGCAATGGTTCAACGTTGTTTGCCTGACAAACGGTATTACCGATAGTAATTTCGGATATACCTGCAAAGCATACGATATCGCCAACCTTTGCGGTTTGCACCGGAACTCTTCTCAAACCGCTGATTTGCATTAGCGATACGATACGTGCCTTATACGGAGTGGTTGCTTCGTGATAATCGCAAACGGTTACGTCTTGGTTGACGTTGATTACTCCACGCTCGATTCTACCAATACCTATTCTGCCTACGTAGTCGTTATAGTCAATACTTGAAACCAACAATTGCAACGAACCGTTTTCATCGCCCTCGGGGGGATCGATGTAGTTAATTATTGTTTCAAATAAGTCGGTCAAGTCTTCCTTTTGGTCAACCGTCATGGAAGCGGTGCCGTTTCTACCGCTACAATATACTATCGGGCTGTCGAATTGTTCGGGACTTGCGTCTAAGTCCATCAGTAGGTCAAGAACTTCGTTTACAACTCTTTCGGGGTCAGCGTCCGCTCTATCAACCTTGTTTACGCACAAAATAATTTTATGGTTTAATTCAAGCGCTTTCTGCAACACGAAACGTGTTTGGGGCATTGGTCCCTCAACTGCATCAACCAATAGCAAAACGCCGCTAACCATTTTCAAAATACGCTCAACCTCACCGCCAAAATCCGCGTGTCCGGGAGTATCGATAATATTAATTTTTATATCTTTGTAATATGCGGCGGTATTCTTCGCCAAAATTGTAATGCCTCTTTCTCTTTCAAGGTCGTTACTATCCATTACTCTATCGACAACTGCTTGATTATCTCTAAAGATACCGCCTTGCTTAAGCATTTCGTTTACCAAGGTAGTCTTACCATGGTCAACGTGAGCGATTATTGCAATATTTCTTAAATCGTTTCTAATCATAATTTTTCCTTCTCGTTTTTCTAAATATATGTAATATAATTAACTACTAATAAATATAATATTTAACGCTAAAAAAAGCAACTATTTTTTTATGGTAGACGAAAAATCGTTAATGCACGTCGCGCGTTGATAATGCGAATAGGTCTTTTGACATTGCCGAAAGAAATGACATGTAGCTAAGCTCAGAAGACAAAAGCGGATAGGTCCCTCGACGTTGCTCGGGATGACAGCGGAGCTGTCAATTCACCTTCGACTGCGTTTCACAACGCTTGAGAATGACATTATTGGTCAAAAAAACACTATTGCTCAAAATGACATTAATGGTCAAAATAACATTATTGCTCGGAATAACATTATGCGTCGAAAGGATGATGGGTATAATTTTTACAATTTTTCACATATTTAGATTATGAAGAATTTACTCATTGTAGGCGCTTCAAGCGGAATCGGCGAAAAAATTGCAAAAAGGTTTTTGCAGAAAGGCTCAAGAGTTATAAACATTTCAAGAAGAAACTCAAATTTGAGCGAAATCAAAAACTATTCTCTCGACGTAACCGATAGAACCGCTCTCGACAAAGCCTTGGACGAAATCATAGAAACCGAAGAAATAGATAGTTTTATCTATTGCGCAGGGTTTTCTATGGCAAGTCCACTTAAATATGTTGAAGAAGGCGATTACAGATACCTATTTGAAGTGAATTATTTTGCATTCTTGCATTGTCTATATAGATTGTTGCCAACCTTGGATAAAAACAACGGACGTGTAGCAATAATCGGTAGCGTTGCCTCAGAGGCGGTAATACCTTTTGACTGCTACTATTCTTCGTCAAAGGCAGCATTAAACGCATTGGTTTTAGCTCTTCGTCAAGAATTTACTAGGGTTAAAATATTTGCAGCCCTACCCGGTGGAACAAAGACAAGGTTCACTTATAAACGAAAAGTTTACCCCGTAGACAGCGTTTATGAGTATGCGGATAAAATGACTAAAGCATGCGTAAATCTTGCTAAAATCGAACAAAAAGGAATGACTGCGGACAGCGTGGCAAAAAGTGTCGTCAAGAATTTTCAAAGAAAAAATCCACGCCCTATTATAGCAACGGGATTTATAAACAAATTTACAGTTATGGCGGTAAGATTTATGCCACTTAAGCTTACAGAATGGATAATTAAAATGATTATGGGAAGAAAAAACAGTGTTGGTTAACTAAAACGACGGTGTTATTATCCGTTTCATTTCGACCAACGTGGAAGAATCTAATCTATAAAAAATATGCAATGTGCAATTTAGTTTTTTTGATTTATTATGATACCGTAGTTACGTTAACTACAGTAAATTTAATATGTTGAAATGACTGTAAAAATGTGAAGTTGACATTTGAGCTGTCATTATACTTTGCTAAAAGTCAGTGCTAATATAGAGATGTCTCCACTACGGTCGACATGACGAACGACACCATACCAACCACGAAGTCCATAATTGGCGAAGGGACTTCAATGGCGTTAGCGACTTCATTGTTTATTTCTTCATTTTAATTTGGATGAGATTTTTCGACTAGGCTCGACACGACGTAAGCGGATAGCTCTTTCGACGTTGTTTAGGATGAAATAATTGGTTGCACATTAAATAAAAAGGTCTTCTCATCAGAGGAGACCTTTTGCTTCTAATGCTGCATTTACAACGTCGTCAACCGTCATATGCATGCGTTCTCTTAGGTACGGAAGTTTGCCAACCTCGCCGGCTACGTCAGGGATTCCTACAGGGACAAGTTTAACCGGACAATGTCTTGCGGTAACCTCGGCAACTGCGCTATACAAGCCACCCATAATATTGTGGTTTTCGCAAACCACGGCTGCACCTGTCTTTTTTACGCTTTCGATAACTGTTTCTTTATCTATCGGCTTTATGGTATGAATATTGATAACCTCTGCATTTATACCCTTTTCATTTAATATTTCGGCTGCTTTTAAAGCGGTTTCTACCATAATGCCCGTGGCAAAAATACTTACGTCCACACCCTTTTTTAAGGTGTCTGCCTTGAATAGGTCAAACTCGTAATCTTCTTTTGTTACGATCGGACAATCCTTGCGGAACATTCTAAGATATACGCAACCGTGGTAATCGTTGATAACAGGGATAGCCTTGCGAAGCTGTACCTCGTCAATAATTTCGACTATAACGGTATTTGGAATACTACGCAATATCCCTACGTCCTCTATACCCATATGTGTGCCACCGTTAAGCTCGGCGGTAATTCCCGGGTCGGTGCCTACTATCTTTACATTTTGCTTAGAATATGCTACCGATATGGCAATTTGGTCGGCATTTCTTCTTGAAACAAAGGGGGTAAACGAGGTTATCCACGGTTTAAAACCATATGATGACATACCCGCGGCAATACTCGTCATATTCGCTTCGGCAATACCTACGTCAAACGCTCTATCGGGAAAACTCTTTCTTAAGTTAAAGGTACCGTCAGCCTTTGCTAAGTCGGCGTCTATAACAACAACCTTTTCGTCATTTTGCATTAACTTATACAATTCTTCACATAATACGTCACGCATTGCCATAATACTATCTCCTTCTGATTTGCTCGATAGCGTTTTTAACGTCGTCGGTCGACAGGCTCATACTGTGGTTACCCGGCTTCTTAGCCTCGATAAAATCGACGCCCTTACCCTTGACGGTGCGTAAAATAATCATATGTGGGTGCCCTTTACAATCCTTTGCATTTGTAATAGCCACATCTATTGCATCGATATCGTGTCCGTCGATAACCACGGTATCAAAGCCAAATGCTTTCCACTTCTGTTCTAAGTCGCCAAGAGAACATACCTCGTCAAGCGAACCGTCAATTTGATAACCGTTATAATCGGTAAACGCAATCAAATTATCAAGCTTGCGGTGAGCGGCATACATGGCAGCTTCCCAAATTTGTCCTTCTTGAGATTCACCGTCGCCGACGATTGAATAAACGTATGCGTTGTCTTTGCTAAGCTTTGAAGCAATAGCAATACCTACCGCGCAAGAAAACCCTTGTCCTAAGCTACCTGCGGTCATATCTATACCGATAGTTTTATTCATATCGCAATGGCTTGGAAGTTTTGTTCCGTTTTTATTCAAGGTCAACAATTCGCTTCTCGGGAAAAAGCCCTTAACTGCAAGCGTTGCATAAACAGCAGGACCTGCATGCCCCTTACTCATTACAAATCTATCTCTCCCTTCCATATGCGGATTCTTGGGATCAACGTTCATATGCTTAAAATAAAGCACGGTCAAAACTTCGGCAACCGATAGACAGCCACCTATGTGGCCAACTCCTATCGAGCCGATACAGTTTAAGGTTTCACACCTAATTTCTTTACAAATTTCTTTTAAGTCCATAATGTTCTCCAACTAATATGTCTAGCTAAAAATTCCCGTTATGGGTAATATCACCAATCGTCTCGGGGCGTGGTTTTTATATCGTCATAAAACTCCAAATACTTTTCTTTAAATGAAGAAGCTTTTTTATCATCTTCTATTTCGTCAGGACGAAGTGCGTCCTCGTCTAACATATCCGCTAATTTTGACATTTCGTAATCGTTCATACTTTTATTATAGTTTACCAAAGCCTTTTTGTCAATCTATAAAAAACTCTATTGTTTTATAGAAAAAGTCAAAGATTATGGAATATTAATGTAAAAATATATAAAATATCTTATATAATAGAAATAAGCTAAAGAACGAGGTTTTAGCATAATTGCAATACAATATTTGATAGCATTTAACAAACAATGAACTACTAACTTTGGCAGATGAAATCTCTTTGGGGTGGAATCACTATCGTGAAAATTCACCTTTCAAACGAATCAAGGACAATTTTATGAAAAAATTATTAATTATTATTCTAACAGTAGCTATTTTGTTGTCGACAATAGCCTTGGTAGGCTGTAAAGAGGACGAAAACAATATATACGGTATTATCGTATCTAAACCGCCCGATAAGGTAAATTATTATGCAGGCGAAACTCTTGACATAAGTGGTTGTGAAATTCTCGTCAAAACAAGGGATAGAAACGACTACACCGTTAAGGTTACTCCGCAAATGGTAAGCGGTTTTTCGTCGGCTTTGGGAAACCACACGCTTACAATAACCTACACAGTCAACCAAACTGCATTTGTAACCACTCAAACTATCACTGTTACAACAAGAAAAGCTAAATCGGCAACAATAACGCAAAATCCAACAAATACCACTTTCGTAGAAGGACAAACTATCGATTTATCGGGACTTATTGCCGAAGTCAAGTTTTCGGATAATTCCATACAAGATCGCCCTTTCTCCGCCTTTACGCTGAATAAAACCGTTGCGGAAATGGGACTTACCGAAGTGGAACTAAAACTTGACAACGCAAAAATCACAGTACCTATAACGGTAATTCAAAAGAAGCTTGTAGGTTTAAGAATTACCAAAATGCCCGATAAAACGGTTTACACCGAGGGTGAATGTTTTAATCCCGAAGGAATGGTTGTTTATACCCTTTACAATGACGGCGAGTTAGGAAATATTATAACATACGAAGTAATAAATAAGGACACACCGTTAGTGGCTTCTCAAAGTTTTGTAACAATTAAAAACAAATATTCCTCCGAATTTACGGTAGACGTACCTATTACCGTCAATGCAAACTCCATTGATTGCATTACGCTAAATACAAGCCATATACGCACAGATTATTTAGTCGGCACTATACCCGATTTTGAAAATATTCAAGCCGAGATTAAGTTCACAAGCGGTGAAACAAAAACTGTCGGGGTTGATTCTCTATTATTTAATATTCCACTTAACGAGCCACTAAGTGAAGGCGTTAAAACGGTTGTAGTCAAATATAAGTACGCTACAAATAGCGATATAGAAGCGTCCTTTGATATAACCGTTTCAAAAGACAAAAAACCAATTTCGATAAAAGTAACAATCACAAGTAGTTTTATTTCAACCTACGCAGACGGAGATACAATATCTTTAATCGGATTGGAAGTGGCTATTATATTCAATGACGGTAACGAAGTTTGGGCAATATATGGCGAGGAAGTAAATTCAACACTTGACGGCTTTACATATACGCTCACCGCCGACAGTCAAAACCCGTTTATAGAGTTTAAACTAGGTGAATTATCCGAGAGAATTGAAATAACAGTGAAAGAATAAGTGACAACAGTTAAGCTGTCAACCTGTTTTATCTAATCCGCATTAACAGTGAATTACAAACTGTCGGTTGCGTGAATTGAGCCTAAGGCTCGTGAATTTTCTTCTCTTACGCACTCCGTGAATTGAATTGCACCCAACGGTTGCAATTCGTTACGGTCAAGGATGGCATTATGGTTAAGATGACTGTCCTCGTGCTTCGCCAAGAGGTCTGTGCGAAGCACGAGACGTTTCCACTACGCTCGACATAATGTTATATGGATTAGATTCTTCGATGTTGCTCAAAATGACAATATATAAAGGAAAAATATGGATTATCAATTACCTAATGATTTTTTAAATGAAATGAGAGTTTTGCTAGGAAATGAGTTTGAGGACTTTTTGAGGTCCTACAATCAACCCCCTACAAAAGCATTCAGAATAAATAGTGTTAAGCCGTGTAAATTTGATCTTTCTGCATACGGCAATGAAAGAGTTCCCTATACCGATAACTGCTATTATCTAAAAGATGACAGCTTGGGTGGCTCGGTTTTTCACCACGCCGGCGCGGTATATATTCAAGAACCGTCCGCCATGATTCCCGCTTTGGTTTTAAACCCCAAAAAGGGATTCAAGGTATTGGACTTATGCGCTGCACCCGGTGGAAAAACAGGACAACTTGCCGAAATGATTGGTGACAACGGCTTGTTAGTTTCTAACGAAATTGACAATGCACGCAACAAAATATTAGTAAGCAACGTTGAAAGATTAGGACTTAGAAATACTATCGTTACTAAGCTTTCGCCACAAGCGATGGCAGAAATGGCGTATGGTTGGTTTGACGCAGTTTTGGTGGACGCTCCTTGCTCGGGGGAAGGTATGTTTAGAAAAAATCCGGACGCTATAAAGGAGTGGTCGCTATCGCAATCCAAATCCTCAAGCGAAACTCAAAAGAAAGTGCTTTTAGAGGGTGCAAAATGTGTTAGAGAAGGTGGATTGTTAGTATATTCTACCTGCACTTTTTCAAAGCGAGAAAACGAAGAAATCGTAGAAGGTCTGGTGAATACGGGTAAGTTCAAGCTGTTAGCTATTCCCGATACATTCCCCGTTTCACAAGGATTGGATGAGCAAGGTTTGTGCGGAAGATTATATCCGCATAAAATTAAAGGAGAAGGTCATTTTGTCGCTCTACTTCAAAAAATTTCCGAATGTAAAACAGCTAATAGCGTCACGAAGTTAAAACTACTAAACAACAAAGCAAACAACAAGGAACTCGAACTAGCAAAACCGTTTTTGGAAAACGTTGAGGGAAATCTTAATTATGTAATTAGCAATAACGCTTTGATTGTCCCACCTGCAATTATGCCTCCACAGTTGAGTTTTGGAATAACTTCTTTTGGTGTAAAGGTTGGTACAATTGAAAAAAGACTTATACCGCATCATCAATTTTTCTCTGCGTATGGTACATATTTTAAAAACAAAGTTGAGTTGTCATCATCGGACGAAAGAGTAAGAAAGTTTTTGAGAGGTGAAGAAATACCTGTTGATAATAATAACGGTTGGGGTGTGGTTACCGTTGGCGGCTGCCCGTTAGGCGGGGTAAAAATAACTGATAGAATTGCTAAGAACCACTATCCAAA
>CALYRM010000043.1 GCA_945482995.1 uncultured Clostridia bacterium
TTATGTGCTATACTGCTATTAGAAAATATTATAAAAGAGGTGATAACATGGACACAAGCGCAATAGTACAGTTAATAAGTTCACTCGGATTTCCGATTGCATGTTGTATTGCTATGTTTTGGCAAAATAACAAGCTATCAGAGTCCCACAAAGAAGAAGTTAGCAAACTTAATGAAGCGATCAACAACAACACTATAGCACTTAATCATATTATTGATAAATTAGGAGGTGAAAAACAGTGATAGTTAAACAGTGCATTTTTACGGCTAACGGGGCATACAAGGCGCACAAGCATATCAAACCTATTGGCATTGTTGTTCACAGCACAGGTTGTAATAACGAAATGCTTCGCAGATATGTTCAGCCTACATCAGCAAACGCTGACTACAAGGAGATCATAGCCGACCTTGGAAAGAACGTATACAACAACCATCTTAATCAGGAGTACATCAACGGTGTATACAATGACATCTGTATGCACGCGTTTATTGGTAAAAATGACAAAGGCAAGGTCGAAACTTATCAGACGTTACCGTATGATTACGCTTGCTGGGGCTGTGGTTCGGGTTGTAAGGGTAGTTTTAATTATGACCCCACAGCACACATACAGTTTGAGATTTGCGAAGATGGTTTAACAGATAAGGCATACTTTACAAATGCTTTTAATGAAGCAATAGAATACTGTGCATACTTATGTGACAAGCTTGGCTTAAAATCTGAAAGCATCGTATCTCATAAAGAAGCAAGCGCACTGGGTTATGCATCTGCTCACGGCGATCCTGAAAACTGGCTGAGTAGATACGGAAAAGATATGGATTGGTTTAGAACGCAGGTAAAAAACAAAATGAAGAAAATGACCGCAGACGACAAAACCAAGACTATATACAGAGTGCAAGTTGGCGCATACGCAAACGAAGCCAATGCTAAAGCCTTTTTGAAAAAAGTCAAAAAGGCAGGATTTACTAACGCATTTATAACGAAAGTAGAGGTGTAAAATATGGTTAAGACCAAAGACGAAATCATGGAAGAAATTCGTGCTTACATCGGAGACCGTTCTGACGATCAAACAATCGCTCTCATCGAGAATATCTCAGACACCATCGATGATTACGCCGCGCACGGTGACTACGATGAAAAGCTAATGGCTGTTGAAGCCGAGTGGAGACGTAAGTACATTGACCGCTTCATGAGTGGTGGTGGTGAAAACAAGAACGAAGTCGAAAATGAAAAAACTAGGGATGACGAAAAAGGCAATTCAGAGGAAATCAAGATTGAAGACCTCTACACAGAAAAGGAGAGTGACTAATAATGCCTACTATTGACTACAGAGATGTAAAGACCAATTCAAGTGTTGATGTGCTCAACGCAATTCGCAATTCTGCATCGCAGAATTACAAAGACCATGTTCCGCTGGCAACACCTGATGCAAACACGATACGCAGTATCGGTAATGTCATTATGGATTTCCCCGAAATTCAGAACGAGTTCCTATCGGCACTCATCAACCGCATCGCAGATGTAAAAGTTACCAACAAGTATTACACTAACCCGATGAATGTATTTAAAAAGGGTAAGCTTAACTTCGGTGAGGTAATCGAGGATATTTTTATTGACCTTGCGCACGCAAAGAATTACAGCCCCGAAAGAGCTGAAACAACAGTTTTTCAGAGGGAATTTCCTGACGTAAAGTCTGCTTTTTATGTGCTTAACTATCAGAAGTACTACAAGCAGACCGTCCAGCCTTACGATCTTGAGAATGCCTTTTTAAACATCAACGGTGTATCAAGCTTCATCGAAAAAATCGTAACAACAATGTTCACTAGCATGGAGCAGGACGAGTTCCTTACGTTTAAGTATATGCTTGCATACCGCATCATCAACGGCTTAATGAGACCGTTTGAAATCCCAGCGGTCACAAAGGAAAACATGAACGATATTGTTGAAGCAATACAGACGGTCAGCGATGACATGACCTTTATGAAACCCGATTACAACCTCGTTGGTGTAAATAACTTTACTTTAAAGGATGACCAGTACCTTATTGTCTCAGCAAAGTTTAACGCAAAGCGTAACGTTGAGGTGCTTGCATCTGCATTTAACATGGATAAGGTTGAGTTCCTCGGTCATATCAAGCTTATTGACAGTTTCGGCTCACTTGACATAAAACGTCTTAACGAATTATTTAAGGGAGACGAAAATTATCATGAGTTCTCACAGTCCGAAATGGAAGCGCTAGACTCAGTACCTTGCGTGCTTGTTGACAAGGAATTTTTCCAGATATACGATAAGCTGACTGAGATGAGAGCTATTGAGAATCCTGAAGGCCTGTATCGTAACATGACACTCCATGCATGGCGAATATATGCTATCTCGCCTTTTGCGAACAACGCGCTTTTCGTATCGGGCACGCCCACTATCACACGTGTGACCGTATCACCAGCGACAGCCACACTGTCAAAGGGCGGCAAGATACAGCTTTCAGCAAATGTAGAGAGCACAAATTTTGCTCCGTCAGGGCTGAGATGGATATCATCAAAGAGTGAAAAAGCCACAGTCACAAGTACAGGTATAGTGACAGTTTCGGCAGACGCTGTAGCAGGAGATGAAATCCAAATAATGGCGGTATCTGTATATGACAACAAAAAGTTTGGTACAGCTACTATAACAGTTGCTTAAATAATTCATGTGTGGGAGCATATTTGCTCCCACAAATATTATAGAAAGGCGGTATTATAATGGCATATATAGCACCAAATTCAGACGTTTGGATTTGTCGGGGCATTCCGCTTGACAGCCGTTTAAAATATACCTATCGTCCGTCAAATAAAAACGAACAGTTTGAAGCTTTTAATGCATATAGTGTATATACTTTAAATTCACAAAGCTATATTAGACATAGTAATAACAGCATTCGTGTAGCGATTGCGCCTGACAGCCTTTTGACCTGTAACTATATGATGTTTCGGAATACTTCTTTCGGCAATAAAATATTTTATGCTTTTATTACTGATGTTGAGTATGTCAACAACGAAACGAGCCTGATAACATATAGTATAGATAGTATTCAAACATATTTCTTTGATGTGTCTTTTAATGCCAGTTATATAGAACGTGAACACACTATATCTGATAATATAGGCGATAGCATAACGCCTGAACCAGTGATAACCTCGGGTCAAGAAATTATATCACACTATAACGATTTTTCAAGCATAGCCAAAGGTTGCTATACTGTTGTAATTACTTCACATGATATAGAAAATCCTGTCAAGGAAACATATTTATTCTCATATGGTAATATGCCAAATTCAGTAGGTGTTGTAGTTGCAGGTCAGACGAATGTGTTTAATATTACTGACAACGCAAGTGCTGTTTCAGCATGGAACATTATTGATAAATACATTCAAAATGTAGGAGAAAGTGGCATACTGGCGATATATACTATACCCCGAATAGCATACTCTGGTACTTTTCCCGACGGTAACGGTATACTAAAAAAGGGTGCGAATATCGAAGTAGAAGCCTATCAGTCAGTAGAAAATCCGAAGCCAAAAATAACTGATACACTTGACGGTTATTTGCCAAGAAATAACAAGTTATATACATATCCATATTGTTTTTTACGTTGTCAAAATAATCTTGGTACACAGAAAGACTTCCGATATGAATTTTTTAATAGCGAAAATGCGAGATTTCGTATAACGTCAAGTTCAGTATCGCCTGACCAAACTGTGTATTGTACACCCGAAAGCTATCGAGGGTATGCGGTTGATTGGGAAAATAGTTTATCGTATGACAATTTTCCTGCGTCAAGTTTTGCTGTCAGCGAGTATAGCAACTACGTCGGAAATAATTCTAACCGTATAGTAGCAGGTCAGGCAGGGCGAATCGTTGACGCAATTTTCACTACAGCAGGGTCAATTACTTCAGGGAATGCCATGGGCGGTATATCGGGATTAGCAGGCAATTTTATGCAGGGGGTTCAAGAGCAGGCGTTATTTTCCGATTTAAAAGGACATACAAGTGTTTTGGGAAGTCTTGCGAGCGGTTGGCTAAATGTGTTATACGACCAAACATTGTTTAAGTCATACAGAGTAGAAGTTAATGCTTCTGTCGCTAAACAGTATGACGATTTTTTCACAATGTACGGTTACACTGTAAACGCACTAAAAGTACCGCAGTTTGCGCAAAGTCAGCGCAGGAAAGCGTTTAATTATTGTAAAACAAAGAATGCTTGCGTACGGTCACTCGGTGCAACGTCACTGGGCGTACCTGATACGGCTATAAAAGATATACAGTCGGCTCTTGACGGTGGCTTGTGCTTATGGGAAACTTTGGCAAATGTTGGAAACTATAGCATTGACAACGCTTTATAAGGAGGTGACACAATGCCTAGAAAAGTAAGAGACACATATTATAAATCAAGCCTTTTTGAAAATAAACGGTCATGGAATAATTACACATATAGACTTTTTGAGATGGCTATGTCACGTGGACACTGGGAAAATATGCCGAAATCGATTGACGTGCGCTATCTTGAACAAACGCTTATAACACAGGGTGCTTGCGTCTTTTTTAAGGACGAGGTGCTAGGCTATCTATGCTTGCCTGTCGTCCTCAACGGTAAGCTTGACGTGTACGGTAATCCGTATAATTTTATGGCAATATCTGACACGGGCTATAACAAAAAGCTTGATGTTAACAGTGGTGTTATTATTTACAATAATTATCTGCGGATGCCAAACATAACCGAGATAGGCTACTACGCAGACCGCCTGTATGAGTATGATCGTATCATTGACGTTAACGTCAAAGCACAAAAAACACCTGTGCTCATAAAATGTGATAAAAACGAGCTTTTGAGCATGGAAAACATGTATCAAAAATATGAGGGCAATCAGCCTGTCATATACGGCAAAAAGTCTTTAAATGATGACAACATAACGGTGCTTAAAACAGACGCGCCTTATATAGCTGATAAAGTATACGCTTTAAAACGCAATATATGGAACGAGGCTCTGACCCAACTTGGCATCCCGAACACAGACACAACTAAGCGTGAGCGTATGATTAAGGACGAGGTGATCTCGTCACAGGGGGCAGTAATTGCAACACGCAATTCACCCGAAAAAATGCGACAGCTTGCGTGTGATAAAATAAATGAAATGTTCGGACTTAATATATGGTATCAGTTTGATAATATTGACATAGATAAAACTATTTACCGAGGAGGTGAGGACGATGGCGCACTATACGACACAGGTACGGACAATATGCGAGACGCTAGCAGGGCTGAGTGATAGCGTCGGATATACCAACGTTGAGACGGTGCTTAATGATAGCTGGGATAAGATTTTTACAGCCTTCCCCATATATGATGAGGCACACAGAGCTGATCTCTGTAAAAAGATACTCAGACACTACTATATGGACGAAATTGCTTTTGAGACTTATGGACTTTGGCAACTTGCCATAAATACAAAGCTAACAGAAATAATGCCACAGTATAACAGTCTCTATAAAGCGTCTGCGGAGATAATCAACCCGTTATATAACAAAAACCTTACGAGGCAGTATGACGGAACGAGCAAAGGCACAAATAAAGACACTCGGACGGACAATCTCACAGACACAACAACAGCCGCAACAAGCACTACTGGCACAGACACTCGCACAGACAATTTGACTGACACTAACGGTGGAAGTATCACAACCAAAACTGATAGTAAGCGCACTGATGCTCTAAAAACAGTAACGGATAACACGTCAACGTCAACAACGACATCTAGCGCAAACAACAACACCAGCAATGAGAACTTTACAAGTGACACCCCACAGGGCAGTTTATCAGATGTCAAAGCTGGAAGATACATGACGAACGCTAGCATCGGTAAAAGCACTGGTAGCACGTCAGGTAGTGACAAAAACGACACGTCTAGTAACAATACTGTCAATAACACAGGCACAGTCAGCAACGCTGGTACAGATACAGTAACGGACACTCGTACACTTACAAAGACTGGTACAGTCAAAAACACCAGCACAGATAACACGACAAGTAACAGCACTGTGTCAAAAACAGGCACAGTCGTTAATGACGGTAGCGACAGTCGGACAGATGCACATACCGAGACAGTAACAGGGTATGAGGGCAGCGCAACGTACGCTGAGCTTTTAAAAAAGTACAGCAATGAGGTCATAAACATAGACCTAATGATAATAAATGAATTATCAGATATGTTTATGCAGATATGGTAAAGGAGGATTTACAATGATTGATAAAATAAGATATTGGTGTCACAAGATTTTGCCGTTAGTATATGACGATAGTTTAAGTTACTATGAATTCTTGTGCAAGATGAACGCAAAGTTAAATGAAGTTATCGACAGCACCAACGGACTGGCAGAAGCGTGGGAAAAATTTCAAGCCGAGATTGAAAAAGCATGGCAGGACTATAAAAGTGCTTTAACTGGCGAATGGGCTGATTATAAAGCACAAATGGATATAAAGTATGCAAGTCTTGTCGGCACTGTCAATACAGAAATCAATGCTATGAAAAGCGATATATCAACATTTAAAAATGATATATCAAATCAGATAACAGAATTTGAAACAAAAGTTGATGGTGACTATGCGGGTTTCACTGCGGCTATCGAGGAAAAAATAAACACCTTTATAGCAAAATATAACACCGAAATCGCAAAAATTCCCGAAGAAATCAGCACACAGGTCAACGAATGGTGGCAAAACGAACAAAATTATAACACACTGGTGACAGATGTTGCTACCGCTATAGGTACAACACTGACCTCTGGCGCTGTGACATTTTCGACTGTCAGTGATATGACTAATGCTACTGCCGCCACTCTGCCAGCAAAAACACTGGCAGTCTGCACCAACTATTATAATACGGACGGCATATATACATTATGGGTTATAGTATCAGGCGATGTTTCAGACGGGGTTTCCCGATTAGGTATAGGAACAGGTTCAACGGATAACCGTACAGCGATACTGCTTTCTGAACACAATGCTGACACATTAGGATTACGCGGTGGCACAGATACAGTCTGCAAAAGAAAACTTGTTACGATGTGCAAAAACAACTATAAATACCTAAAAATTACCAGTAACGGACTGAATTTGCATATTCCGAGTGCCGCAGACGTTGGAAGTGATTCTATAACACCATTGGCGATATACGGTACAAATAAAAACATTACAGCCACATTGTTTTTATATTCGGGCAATTGCAATACTATTGATAGTATATCCACACTGGATGTCACCATAACAGGACAGGGTTCGACTACGTTCATATCAAGGTGTGCTATACATGACTGCGATGTTACACCCAGTATGAACATAGAATTAAAACACGTGGATTTTGATAATGTGTGGTGGAAAAGTAGCGGATTAACTTTTGCGCCAACTGCCGAAGATATCCGTCCGATAGTAAAAAATTCGCGTTTTTCCGTGTCACTGCCACTAAAGGTTATAGCTACTGCCAGTAACCCAAATGGTATCACATTTATAAACAACAGTTTTTATAGACCAGAGGGAGTAGCGGGGAGTTCTTCGTGGGCTTTCATTGAGATAGACGGTAATGCCATGCCGATAACGCTGCGTGATAACTACTGTTATGCAGGCTCAGAATCTTCTGCGTCCGCTAATATGGTGCTTGCGAATTGTAAAAATTTTGAATCAACAGGTAAAGCTATAATATGTGTGGGAAACAGAAACGAGGTCGGTGGTGCTTCACACCCAGATACGATGTTTATAGGTGACATACCGTCAGATATAGTGTATGTCAATAATGTTATACGCTATGGCAGTGTCTATGCACTATCGGATGTCCCCACTACTGGTACATTTAACCCAGCACGAGTAATGGGAGTATCACACCCTATCGGATATCTGCGCACGGCGGAACATTTGTCTATAGAACACGGTACACCAGTAACACTGACATACCCTACAGTCAGCCGTTGGACAGCAGGTGAGGATGGCTCGATAGCGCTTTCAAGTGACAAAAATGCGTTATATAAAGTAACCTTCAAAGCTACTATGATCGTGTCGGGTCAGACTTCCGCAGGAAAAGCAAAAATTTCGCTAAAAGGACGGGCTACAGAAAGTCGTACTTTTACACTACTATCTATTATGCAGGATACCCCGATATCTCTTGAATTTTATTGGGGTACTGGTGGTGGATTTACTGTCGAGGCAAGCTCAGAAACAGAAAATATGACGGTTGTCATCCAAGAATCCGAGTTGCTTATAGAACGTCTTAAATAATGTTCCAGGTGGAACACAGCCCCGAACGAATCGGGGCTTTTTATTTTTCACATAACTTTCACAAAACTATCACATAGTTTTCACAAAGGCACGTTATAATGTAGACAATGAAAGGAGAGATAATCTCCAAAGCAAACAGTGGTTTGAAAGGAAGTAAACAAAATGGCAACAGCAATGAAAAACAAAATGCCAAAAGAGCTTGACCCACAAGAAGTATTTAACACCATAAAAAAGGCAATGTGGGAAGCTATGACAAAAGGCAAGGCAATAGCATTCGACACTTCTTTAACTCTTGAACAAAGATATGAAAGTGTTAATCACCTTGACGCAAGAATATGTGGTATGTGCGATGTGTTAAACGCGCTTGGCTATGAAATCAGAGACGACCAAGGTTTATTGGTAACATCGAAAATATCTTTATTTGGGGTTGTACAACGCCTAAGATGTGAAATCTCAAGACAACAGAAAGAGCATGAAAGGAATGATGTATTATAAGATTAGTTAAGAAAAGCCCCATAAAATCCAACGGCGGTTACACACAACTATGGATAGCGGTAATCAATCAAGCTGTGAATGATTACCGCAATTATCCAAATATGCGCTCCGAAGTCGCAAAGTTTTTTAAATCAGAATACTTTGAGAGAATGACAGGTGTAAATGGTCAAATAGTGCTTGACAGACTTAAAAAGGAGGTAAGATAAATTTCACATAACTTTCACACAACTATCACACAGTTTTCACAAATGCGGTGTATCATATAGACAGTGACACGCCAAAGGTGTGGTAATATGATTGGAAGGAGACAATAAAATGAAATACGTTATTATATGCAAGCTCAAAAACGGCAGCACCATTCCAGCTTTTGCTGAAACTTTTAATTCGGCAATGCACATTGCGGAAATGTTTATCGGCGGCGAGTTTACCAAGCGTGTTGAGATAGTGAAAATCTCCACAGGCGCAACGACAAGATATATTTATTGAGGCTCTGAGCGGTTGTCCTTAACAGCCGCATCCCAACCCGAAAGGGTAAATATCGCCAAGAGTGGGCGACTATCAAACACACTCGCTTTGATAACGGTCCTTTCTTATACCGTGAAAGGGACTATATTCCTCATGCACCATGAGTAAAAAGGTGAACGAAGTACCAGCTACCCGCACGGCTGAGAAGTGCGGGAGAAAGTGAGATTTTTAACATGGCAAAGTCAAACGCACCAAAGACAACAAATCTAACAACAAAGGTAGCAGGTGTAACTATCGAGATAGTCAAAAAGACATGGAGTGACAACAGCATAAGTTGTGATGTGACACTTTCCATTGCAAAGGCAGAGCTTGTAACGATTTATGGCATCCGTGTTGTTGAGGGCAAAAAAAATAAGTTTTTATCGATGCCGTCACGCATGGGAAACGACGGAAAATACTATTCGCACGCACGCATTCTTGATAACGACATCTGCAATGCTATACTTGAGACAGTGACAGAGTAATACTGGTGTTAGAGGGGAGCTAAGACTCCCCTCAAATTCTATATGAATACCGTTATTTGAACGATAGGAGGTAAGTATGGCACGAAAAAAGACACTATCAAAGCAATACCAACAGCAAATCAAGCGTATCAATAAAAGACTGGAGGAGCTTGCTAAAGAGGGATATAACATAGTCGGCGACTTCACACCGACAATACCCAAAAAGCCGACACGCAAACAGGTTGAGGCACTCAAAAAGGTAACACCTGAGGCTCTGCGTCGTATGGCTGATAAAAATTACAACATTGACATCGGCACAGGTAAGCAGATAACGCAAAAGGTTGCAAAGTCAAAAAAGATCGATTATCGTAAAAAGCCTGTATCGGCTCGACCGCCAAAGCCGCCAAAAAAGCAAAAAGCGCCAAGAGAGACCGCACCTGTTGCCGACGAGGGTAAGCTGATTTATGAGGCTATACTTAATATCTTAAATCAGCCATACTCATCTGGTCTTAATATCTCACCTGAGATATACTATGACAATCAGCGAGCACTTAAAGATTTGCTTGATAGCGTGATAGCAAAGGACGGGCTTGATACCGTTTTACGACGTTTTGCAGATGCAGGCACAGCGGTAATTGATGCCGTGCAGGGCTTTGCGTATGCATCAGATGGCAATGCTGACTATATGCAAAGCTGGTATAGCTTTGTTGAGATTTTGACAGGCGGTAACGTAAGTTATGAAGTATCGGATATTGCAGACGAGATGACCAACTTCGATAGCAATATTACCGACGGACAGTTACAGACAGTCGGCGACAGCGAGCTTGCCTATGACAGTGATGCGAGAGTATATGTTGACATCAACACTGGCGACGTTATTTTTGAGTATGATGAGGACTTGATGTCATGGGTAGATACCCGCACAGGCAAGCTTGTATCCACAAGCGATATTGCAAACTATGGAGGCTGAGTATGGCAAAAAAGCGTAAAAGTACTATGTATATGGCCGACTTTGAGACGACTGTGTATGACGGGCAGACATCAACGGAAGTATGGGCGGCGGCGCTGGTCAAAATCGGCACAGAGGATGTCGTTATATATCATAGTATTGGTAATTTTTTAAAAGCTGTCGAAGATATGAGCGAGAGTAATGAGTCTGATGTGATAATTTATTTTCATAATCTCAAGTTTGATGGAACGTTTATATTATCATATCTTCTCTCGACGGGTCTTTATAGACAGGCTCTCCAGCGGGATAGACACGGTAATTATTATTTTAAAGAGGATAAGCTTTTAGCTGATGATCAATTTAAATATATGATCTCTGACATGGGGCAGTGGTATGAAATAACACTTAAATATCAAGGACACTTTATACGGTTCAGGGATAGCTTAAAGCTGTTGCCGTTTTCGGTCAAAAAAATCGGTAAAGATTTTAAGACAAAGCATCAAAAGCTTGAGATGGAGTATAAAGGGTATCGTTATGCTGGATGTGAGATAACACCTGCGGAGCAAGAGTATATTGCTAACGACGTACTTGTTGTTGCAGAGGCTTTGCAAATGATGATGGAGAGAGGGCACGACAAGACCACTATAGGAGGGTGCTGTTTGGCAGAGTTTAAAAAACAGTACCCCAAGCGTTCGTGGGATGCGTTTTTCCCTGACCAAAGCGACGAGTATATTGACGAGTGCTTCGGTGCAAAAACTGCGGACGAGTACGTCCGCAAGTCGTACCGTGGAGGGTGGTGCTATGTTGTTGACGGAAAGCAAAATAAAATTTATGATAACGGTGTAACGGCTGACGTAAACAGCTTATATCCGTCAATGATGCACTCGCAATCAGGCAACTATTATCCTGTTGGCAATCCGAGATTTTTTAAAGGTAATTGCATTCCGTTTAAATATCAGGATATAACAAAATATTACTATTTCGTGCGTGTACGGACAAGGTTTTACATAAAAAAGAATAAGTTACCATTTATTATGATTAATGGCAACTGGCGATATCCAGCAAGGACAGCACTTACAACATCGGACGTAAAAAATGCGGACGGACAGTATTGCAAATATATAACGACTCTTGACGGACAGACCGAACCGACAAGCGTTGAGTTAACGCTTACCTGCACAGATTTACAACTTATGCGAGAGCATTATGACCTTGTGGATTTTGAGATACTTGATTTTTGCGTGTACAAGTCAAAAAAGGGATTATTTGATGAGTATATTGATAAATATGCTGAGATAAAAAAGGCAAGCAAGGGTGCAGAACGTGCGCTTGCTAAGCTGTTTTTAAACAATTTATATGGCAAGACAGCACAAAGCTCTTCCAGCAACTTTAAAATTGCAAGGCTTGACAACGGCATCTTAAAATTTACAACACAGCTTGCAAATAACCGTAAGGTTATCTATATTCCAATAGGTTCAGCAATCACAAGCTATGCACGTAATTTTACAATACGAGCGGCACAGCAAAATTATTACGGTGTTGACAAAGCAGGATTTATATACGCCGACACTGATAGCATACACTGCGATTTGCCAGCGGAAAAGATAAGAGGCATAAAGATACATGATGTAGATTTTTGCTGTTGGAAATTGGAGAATGAATGGGATAAGGGTATTTTTGTAAGAGCAAAAACCTATATTGAACATACCGTCAAGTGCGACGGTGTGCCTGTCGCCCCCTTTTATCAGATAAAGTGTGCAGGAATGTCACCTGAATCTAAAGCATTGTTTAACACACAGCTTGCCAGCGGACAGGCAAAGCTGACGGATTTTAAAGTCGGATTTGAGATAGCTGGTAAAAAACTGCCGAAGCAGATTAAAGGTGGAACTGTTCTGTTTGATACTAATTTTAAATTACATCCGAAGAGATAGATATAACAATAGCTGACGAATCGTAAAGACTCGCCAGCTATTTTATATAATCAAGCAAGTGACTATCGGACAGCACTGCGGAAGCAAACCCGATTTTGCGGACGTGCGGGTTTTACACCGTGCAATCACGTCGCAACGAGAGCCGTCTCAGATAGGATGCAAGATTGGCTTAATTATATGACAGGCACTTCAGAATTGCCTGTTTGCATTCAAGGTCTTTAAACCTAAAAGCGCCATTAACAAAGTAATTACGCAAACGATCCTTGAGAACACCAGCACCGCCAATTAAGGTGTGGTCTATGCAATGGTCGGAGATGCAAGCCGAGATGCGCACGGGATAGCTTGCATCGACAGCATGGTCACAGTATAAGATTCCGTCAGCATCGTACTGCCACAAGCCGAAGTCGGAGTTATGGCTACGAATAGTCGCAACGTAACGTCCGCGTCCTGTAGGACGAGCGATAAAAGCTGTGTTGTCATTAAGATACACACCTTCGGCGGCAAAGTCGGTATAACAGGTTTTAGCAAAAGCTCTGTTAAAAGCACTCTGCTGTTGTGCTTTGGACGCATACTCATTAAAATTACGTTCTAAGACCCAGCCGTCACCTCGCAAAAACTTAGTCTGTGAATTAAGACGTCCAGTGATGCCAAGTGCGTTATAATAAGGATTAAGCAAGCTGACACTGTTACTGCACATGAATAAAGGGACATAGCGCACCATCTTATGTTCAGCACGGGCAATTGATGTGTGTATGCTGTTAAGCTTTTTAAGCTCATCGGGCACATACACATTGGTCTCTGTCTGTATCTCGTCAAAAAACATCGACGTTGCATCGCAAAAAAGCTGAGATCGCTTTTTGATATACTCACAGGAGTTTATCGGTACAACATAACCGCAAGCAATATCGTTAAGGTAGATATCTGCGTATTTTTTCTCAACGATTTTTTGTGTCATGTCGTACTTGTCAAAGTATAAGTTATGCACGGTCTTAAAAAAGGCATTTGTATAGTCGGGTAGCTCATTCTGCCAGCGGACAAGACATATAAACTTCTCGCCTTTTTGTAAAAACTTATTGATGAGATAGTGAGCAAAGTATGTAGTTTTACCAGCAGTACGGTTACTCTCAACGATATATATTTCGGGACGTTTGCCGTTTATATCAACTGATGATAAAAGACGGTCTCCCGTATAAAAAACTGGTTTAGACATTTATGCCTCCTGTGTTATACTTATCTTGTAGATTTTGCTTTGCTCCTTTCGGGAGCTCTTTTTTATTCTCTACCGACAACCTCATAGACCACTTTGTGTATGTTTGTCATACTGTAGCACGTTTCGCTTTGCGTATGTCCTTTTCTGTGGAAGTGCGTTTCTGTTGCATCGAAAAGGTGTGCATTACAGCTTTCAAACACAAACTCGCACCAGTTGCCGTAATCGCAATACTCGGTACGGAAGATGTCACCCGGTTTCATCTCTGCGGCAGTCTTGATGATAGGCTTCTCATATCTAATCATTTCTTCTTCCCTCTCTTTCTATTCAGCCCCGCCACCTTCCTTGCCCAGCGGTAGTTTTGCTGTTCTTCCAGTGTTGCTCTTGCCTTCCAGGCTTTTCTTCAGTATAGCAAATGTTTAATTTTTAGTCAATAGCTTGTGTTGTATAATATTTAATATAATATAATATAAATTAATAATGTGTATTGTATAGTATTGTAATTGTTCTACGTGGAACATTGGTGGTAGTGTTATGGGTTGTATGGTAGCGGGTAGGTGTCGGGGCGGTAGTGCGTTCGGG
>CALYRM010000044.1 GCA_945482995.1 uncultured Clostridia bacterium
TGGATTGGATTCTTTTATGGAACGCTTAAGGTTCGTTCTCAAAAATATTGCGTACTTTGTTTTAGAGATCCCTCCACTTCGGTCGGGATGACGATTAATAAGGATTAGATTCCTCCACGTTGGTCGGAATGACGATGTGGATGGGTCGGGATAACATTATTAAAGATTGGAATGACGACTAAGCAAAAAAAAGGTCTTATAATCTATATAAGACCTTTTTAATATAATAAGGATTAGATTCCTCGACTACGCTCGGAATGACATTATTGGTCGGGATGACGATGTGGATGGGTCGGGATGACGTTCCCGAGTCAGAATGACGAATAATAAGGATTAGATTTCTCGACTACGCTCGAAATGACATTATTGGTCGGAATGACAGGATATATGGCTCGGGATAACGATGTTGAGGGGTCGGGATGACGATTAATAAGGATTAGATCCCTCCACTTCGGTCGGGATGACGATATCAATGGTTCAGAATGACATTATAATGTGAAATTATGCATTTATTAAAATGCTTTGCACTTTTATTTTGCTTTGCGTTGCTTTGAAATAAATTGTTTTACCTCTTTTTCTGGGTACGGTGCTTCGTCAAGGTCTTTTTCGGTAATACACAATAACTTTAGAAAGGCAGAAAGGTCTATTATTTCTATTTTTGCGCCATTTTTCTTTGCCTCGTTTACGTAATTTAAGCGGCAATCATCCTTCAATTTACCGTCGCCATTATAACAATCGCACTTAACAAAAATATCACTTTGACTTGCAAGGGAAATATAACTACCACCTTCATTTACGATTAGTTGAACTAATTTTATCATTTGCCTAAAATGATGTTTTTCATATATAAGACCTATCGATATTTTTTTATCCTTTAACTTATCGCCATTAGCCGTTGGCTTTGCGTTATCAATAAAATAGCGAAAATATTTTCCGTTTGTATTATCGGCAGAAAGATTATTTCCATTTTTTACACTTAGTTTTTTCGTACCATTTCCTGTGGATAACATTTTGGAATTTTCTATTTTCCCTCTTGCATCGGGACAAAGTTTTATTATTTCTTCGGTGGATATTTGCAGTTTTTCCAATATGCCAAAATAGACGAGCATTGTCATATACGCATCATTCTCGGCGTCGTGCAAGCCATCAACTTTTTCTTTCCCCAACATTTCAAGCATAACTTCCAAATTACACTTGTTTTCATTTCCGCTAAAACGATTGAAAAATTTGTCTATATTATAGAAAGTATAATCTACACATGGTAATCCGTATCTTTGTATAGCGTAATCTACGCTTCTTACGTCGTTTGAAATGGCATGTCCGAAAATATAGTCTGCTTCAAGTAAAAGTGATTTTATTTTTTCGTAATAATATGAAAACTCGGGACTTTGTTCATACGTGGCTTTTGTTCTTTGCAATATATGTTTTAAAGCATAATAATCCCATTCATTTCCACTTAGATTAGGATTAATTACAAGGTTGTCCTTTTCTAATATCTTCATATTCTCGTCGGTACATACATATCCGAACTCGCATATTATGTTTTTACCGCCTTTTGACGAGGCGAATTCACAATCATAGAATAAATATTTCATTAAGTTCTCCCTATAAAGCAAAAGTGCGAACAACTAATTTAAGGTGCAACGTGCAGTTTATAACGTCATTCTTAAGCGTAGTGTAACGAAGTTTAAGGTGATTTGACGGCTTTGCCGTCGTGAATTGAATTGCAACAAACAATTGCAATTCGTTGTAGTTTAGATTCTTTTATGAAACGCTTAATATTCGTTTTCAAAAATATTGCGTACCCTGTTTTAGAGATCCCTCCACTTCGGTCGGGATGACGCTCCCGAGTCAGAATGACGATTAATAAGGATTAGATCCCTCCACTTCGGTCGGGATGACAATGTGGATGGGTCGGAATGACAATGTGGACGCTCAGAATGACAATATAGATTAGATCCTCACGACTACACTACGCTTCGCTCAGGATGACAATATAGATTAGATCCTCACGACTACGCTACGCTTCGCTCAAAATGACAATATAGATTTTTAGTCTTCCGGAATGTGCGGACAATTGTATTTTTCTATACGTGAAGATTTTTTAGAAAGCGTTTTAAAAGACTGCAATCTTAGCGCAAATATCAACTTATCAAAACTCTTTTTGCTAATTAACCGCCAAAGCAATAAAACTATTGCAGTAAGAATTAGCGCTACTGCTATCCCCACCAACGTCCCAATAAAGTCTACCAAAACATCCGAAAATAGACACATTCGACCCGGTGCGAACATTTGTAAAATCTCGGAAACGCCCGCATAGATAAAACTCAATGGAATAGCATATACTGCCCTTAATTTGTTTTTACATAACAACAATAATGTTCCAACTATTCCAAAGCCCAAAAGCGCAGATAATCCTGCGTGTCCCATAAGCTTACGAACGAACATATAAGCAGATGTGTACAAAGTTACTTTAATCGTTTTCTCTGAAATAACGCTTCCGTCTATGGTGCTTTGACAACTTATTACTACAGTCCCATAACTTTTAGCAGTCAAGTTTCCATCATCGTCAATAGTCGCATTGCCTTTTACAACTTTCCATTCAACGTCCTTATTGTAATTAACGGGCAACGTTCTTGCTTTGTAATGATACGTTGAACCGGGTAGAATACTGTCCTTGCCGATTATATATATGTTTTGAGGGGTCACCTTTTCTACATTCACTGTAACATCAAAGCTTTTGTCGGGTGCAAAAAGTGGAATGTAAGTCAACGTCACCTCGCCGTTACCAACTGAACGGAGTTTTTTACTACTTATTACCTTTAAAATCTTGTCGTTACTACTTTTTACCTTACACACATACAAATTCGTATCAGCATTTTCAGGTAACTCGATTAGCGAAAAATAATCTATAATCTCATTCTCATGTATGGTAAAATTATCTTTTACAACAAATTCGGGAGTGTAAATACTTCCATCATTTGATACGTTTATTGGTATTGTCAAAGTCGTATTTTGATTGCAGTTTGAAACCTTTGCGGTTACTGTAGTTTTACCAATCTTTCTTGGATAAAATTTTCCCGAAGCATAGCCGACAACGCTCTCATCCTCAACTGTAATATTTACGCAACCCATTGACGTTTTGTCGTTATTGATAACAACCTTGGTTTGTTTTCCAACCGTCAAATTGGAGAAGTCATCAATATTTCCTTTCTTAGTTGTGATTGACAACCTTTCGGGGTGGCTTACGTCAAAAGGATTCTCGCCATAACACAAAAATTCAATTTTATCAAAAATATCGGGATTGTCCTTTAATGAGGCTTTTATTTCAATGTTTCCTGTTTCGGTAAAAGTAACCTTGCCGTTTTCGTCGATTTCGGCGTCACAATTTCCCGATAGCGTAGTTACAGTATATTCGACTTCTTTATTACGCGCTTCTTCGGGATATGGTTTTATTGTGAGAATCGGGTGATCGTCATAAAAGTATCCTTTTTTATCTAGGTCGCATTCTATTTCTATTGACTGCGTTGTAAGTGAATTGTTAATCTTGTCTTGAACACCCAACACGTTGTCAACAACACCTGTAACCAAATCTGTCATAGTGCCTGAGCTAGCGGACGGCATAAGAGACATACCCCATAAAACAAGCCATAATATTACGGTACAAGTTAATGCAAATATTGAAAATATTTTTAATCCCTTTATGTATTTTATCATCGAGCGGTCCCTTATTATAATATTTATAGTTCTGCAAAGAACCTATCTACGCGGTTTTGCCATTCTAAAACAGCGGCTTCGTCATATGCAGTCGGTATTGCCTTTGCAAGTTTTACTGCCTTTTCGCTTTTCTTTAACATTCCGCTAAGTTCCAACAAAAGCGGTAATCTTGATATTCCTTTAATTAACTTTTTGATTAGGTCGCCTAACGATAGTTTCAACGTTGAACCGCCTGCGCCCGAATTTATGTCTTTTTCGGATAAAACTCCGCTTTCAAACAAGAATTTGATATCCTCGGGCTTAGCGGACAGCAACCACCTTTTAATTACGTCTATTCCATAGTGGTCAACGCCACATTGCGTATAAAAATTGACTTGATACTCCCATAGTGACTCAACCGATGTCGATTGATTTTTAATAACCGCTTCGGCTAAAAGTCTACCTGCCAACATTGAGCTTGCCATTCCAGAGCCTAACATAGGAATAGTCATAAACGCTGCGTCTCCTAAAGCCGCATAGCCGTCACCAACCATTTTTGTCAAAGGATATCTGACGGGGATTCTACAAACCTTACCACCGCTTAAAAGTCTATCTCCTAGTCCTGCATTATCTTCTTTTAGTGAGTCCATTGCTTCGGCAATATCGGCGTCGGACACACCGTCAATACGACCTATCAATATATCAACGCAATTTTCTCTCGGATCTTGAATACACCAACTGATACCTTTTTGACCATTATGCAATAGATATGCAAGGTTTGTATCCTCATCTTTTACGGTTACGTCGTTTTTCGAGAAAAATGCTCTATATGCGCTAAACACTTCGCCGCTTTGGGGGTGTTTTTGTATATTGTATGATTCGGGTAGTGCGGCGCGGATATTTGAGTCAACCCCACAAGAATCTACTACAAGATCGTATGCAATTTCTTTTCCGTTTTGGATAACACCACAAACTTTTCCGTCTTTTACAAGTAATTCAACAGCACAGCCAAACTCGAACGTTACGTTTACCTCTTTCGCAAGGCTGATAAGCCAATGCAAAAACGGCCGTCTTTGAATTGTTACGTCGGTAGCAACTTCCAAAGGCGCATAAATGTGTTTCGTTGAAAATGGCGCAACAAATCCCCAATTTCTTTTATCATAATAAAATTCTTCGGGTGGATTTGGAATACCTGCTCTTTCAAATGCAGTCTTGGCAATATCGTCATGCCAATCGTAAGTTACGTTCTCAAAAGTCTTTTTTTCGTAAACAACAACTTCAATTCCTGCTTTTGCCAAAAAATATGCGCACACTACTCCGCCTACTCCGGCACCTACTACCGCAACTTTCATTTTATTCTCCTTTAATTTCAAATAATTGTTCACCGTCAAATGATTTTAACGTCATTTTTTTATCCAAATATACCGCATATGCGGCTGCATTTCCCTCTTTCGGCAATGATACCGACGATAAATTTACAAAGTAAACGCCGTCATTTTCGGTAACTTTATTAACATGGTAATGTCCGTATATAACCGCAAACGCTCCTTTACAGTTCAACTTGTCAAGTTTATGTCCGTGAGTACAAATGATTTTTAAGCCGTCAATATTAATTGTTTTACGAACTTGGAATTTACGTTCAATCACCATTTCATCAACCTCGGAATCACAATTTCCCTTGACTAACACGCTTGGCACCGATAGCGATTTTATAGCTTCGGCAACGCCCATCGGATTATATTCCTTTGGAAAAGGATTGCGCGGTCCATGATATAAAAGATCGCCTAAAAATACAACCTTATCGGGTTTTTCCTCATCAATAACCCTTAAAATCTCTTTCATTGCATATAACGAACCGTGTATATCGGTAAAAAATAGTAGTTTTTGATTCATTAATTCTCTCCGTCCATTATGTGTAAGTTTCTTATATTTGGGTTCTTTATTTTATCGGTAACCGAGTATGCGTGAGTTTCCAAATTATTGCAGGTAGCAGTTGTGATTTGTTGAGCTTTAAGTTCCTTGATAATTGTTGAGGCAATATCTTCAATCATTTCTTGCTTGCATTCAAACATTTCCTTATCGTTCGCTGTTTCGGTCAAAAATACGAGAGAAGGCTCAAGCTCGCCTAACACCGCAAGCTTTCTCATTCCCTTATATGCCCACTTATAGAATGGGCAGTATTCATTATTCAATAGGTAAATGGTGTGAATTGCGTGACTAACAAACTTAAAAATTGCTAACTGCGACGCGCCCAATTCGCCTCGAAGTACACATCTCGAATAATTATATTGTCCTTCCTGCCCCATAAGCACAAGGTTTGCAGCTAATTTTTTTAGTCTTACATCCTCGGGATAGCCGTTTATTAAACTGTTTCTTATTTGCATAAATTCAGTGTCGGCAGTTTTAAAAATTTCACCGTTAGTAGCAGTTGCTAAATAGTGAGACGGTAACCTTACAAGATCGATTAAATCGGGATTATAACAGCCGTGAGCAGAATAAAAATCTTCGGTAATAAGCACTCCACGCCTATTGCCACCTGTTGGTGATAGAATTTTACGCTTGTAGCCTAAAAATTCATTGGGTAATTTTGCATATGCTCGCTCTAATTTAAAACCGATTTTACTTTCAAGTTCGCTATCAATCCATATACAAAAGCTCGGCTCAAAGTCGTGGTCTAGCGATAAATCGTCGTCAAACCCAAAACATTCCGAGCCATCGCCAACCAATCCAACTGTTATTCTGTCGAGATACTCGGCAAAATCCTTTTCTAACATTGGTTTTCCATAGGTTAGGTAATAATTCTTCGATAAATCAATTCCTTTCATAAATCTCTTTTGCTCTTTTTTCAAGCATGTTTTTCACAATATCATAGCCAAAATAACCAAAAGACGGCGCACACTTGCTACAAACGTATGCGTGATATCCGTTTCTTTCTATATTTGTTGAATTTAAAAATTTGATTGCCTTTGTCAAACAGTCGTTAATCTTTTCTATTTCTTCGTTTGAATCATAGAGATGTGCTAAATTCATATAGGTTATTGCAATTTCGTTCTCGGAATTTTCGTTTTCGTTCAAAATAGCAATCGCCTTGTAATAAAATTGTTCCGCTTGTTTGTATTCCCCGATATCAACCAGCGCCAAAGCCATATTGTTATATAGCCCTGCTTTTCTTTTGTCGTTTGGGGGCAATTCGGTTTCATAGACTTTCGATACCTTTTCATATATTGGTATGCTCTCACTTGCTTTACCGAACGACTTTAACGTGGTTGCGCAGTTTAGCAATATCGTTGCACCCGACACGTTATTTTGAATAGATAACTCTTCGATTAGTTTTAAACCATATTCAACGGCAGCTAAACCATTAGCACTGTCGCCAATTTTTCGATAATGTCCGATTTGCTCGCTAAGTATGCCTAAAACTCCTTTCTTATCGTTTAATTGTTCGGCTTCTTTTAGCCAATACGACAATAATTCGCTCACCTTTTCGGTTTGATTACTTTCCAATAGAGAGTCTTCTTTTTCAATTATTCTATTAAGCGGTATACTTCCCTTGGCGTCGTCGGCATCAGGCTCGTAAAACTTTTTGCCATCACATAAAGGACAAGTCGGCTCTAAATAATCAAGTTTATCCATAATTTCTCCAAAAAATAAATATCTATAATTTTATCAAATAATAATAAATATATCAATAGATTTATTAAAAAAGACAGCAAAAAAATTAAGTGCATAAGCACTTAATTTAATGCTGTAATAATAGTGAAGAGTGCTTTTATTTAATGTACAACGTGCAATTTGGGCTGAATATTGGTTAAGTGCCTCGCATTTAACCTGCTATTCTATCTTTTAAAATGATTCTTTCACTTCCGAGAAGTTCTTTGAAATCGTCAATAAGTTCGTCTGAATATTTTGTAAATCCTTTCATTTCGTAGATTTTTCCGCCAAGCTGACAATAGACTTTTTCGCTACCTATATACTTACTCATTATTGCACGAATTTTCGAACTAACATCGGATAATCCGTCGACATTCAACAAAATCACCTTTTTGGAATAGTCAACGATGGGCTTCTTCTCTATTTCCTTGACATCGTTGTGATTATCGGATTTGGGAACTATCCATTCGCTAATCTTTGATACCACAAGGGAATATTTGCCTTCTCGATAGCTCAAGCGCCCTTCCATAATGACTATATTTTGTTTAAATAATAACAACTTGTAAGTATGATAGGTGTTTGCAAAGCATACAAATTCTATTCTGTACTCAATATCTTCAAGGCGTCCCGAACAAAATTCCGTGCCATTTTTACTTACCTTTCTAGTGACGTCGGCAATCATACCTGCGACTTTTACGACCTTGCCGTCGAATTTATCGGGGGCATCTGTCGCTTCGCCTAATTCGTAATCCATTTCGTTTTCGTCCGAATTCGATAGCAATTCTCTTATTGCACCGAGTTTGAACGGTATGCTATAGTAATATTCCTTATAGTCGTCAAGGGGGTTGCCCGACATATATACCCCCAACAATTCCTTTTCTTTTTCTATAATATAGTTTTTGTCGTATTCGGGCACTTCTATCATTTTGATTTCGCTCTCTTGTTCAAAATCGCCATCGAATAAGCCATCAAACATAGACATTTGTCCTGTTTCTCTCTTTTTCTTATCGCTCGATATTGCCGAGATTACCGAGTCATAGTAGCGCATTAAGGTCGCTCTACTATGATTAAAGCAATCGCAAGCGCCACTCATGATAAGCGCTTCTATCATAGTTTTATTGAGCATAACCTCTTGTCTTTCAAGCATATTTTGGAATGAAGTGTACTTTCCGTTTCTATTGCGTTCTTCAACCAATTTTTGCGAAGCTTCAAAGCCCGAACCCTTGACAACCGATATACCGTAATTTACTGTTTTACCATCGGTAGAGAATAGCGCCTTGCTAAAATTGACGTCAGGCTTGGTAACCGGTACTCCGTGTTCTCTTAGGTAGCCGACATACTTTTCTACGTCATCCGTAACCTTGGATCGATTGTTCAATACGCCCGTGATAAATTCGGGCATATAATACAGTTTCATATACGCTGTTTCATAGGATAAAACCGCATACGCCGCAGCGTGAGATTTGTTAAAAGCGTACCTTGCAAAACTTGTCATTTCATCAAACAAGGTGTTCGCAACCTCTTCGCTAACGTTATTTTTCAAGGCTCCGATTACAGGCGAATTCTTGCCGTCACCCTCTTGTCCATAAAGGAAAATATGGCGTTGAACAACCATTTCCTTTTGTTTTTTCTTGCTCATTATTCTACGCAAGATATCCGCTCTGCCGAAACTATATCCGCCCAACTCACGAACAATTTGCATAACCTGCTCTTGGTAAACGATAACGCCGTAGGTATTATCCAATATCGGCTTCAATCTTGCATCTAAGTATTTAACATGGTCGGGATGTTTTTTGTTATCGATATATTTGGGAATACTATCCATTGGACCCGGACGGAATAGCGATATACCTGCTATGATATCTTCCATTCCACTTGGAGCAAGTTGCATCATAAACTTTTTCATACCAGGCGATTCTAATTGGAATACAGCGTCGGTTTCACCGCTAGATATAAGTTTATAAACCGCAGGATCTTCGTAGCCCAATTCGCCAAAATCTACGGTTACTCCATGGTTTTCTAAAATATATTCCTTTGTATATTTCAAATCGGTTAAGTTGGTAAGTCCCAAAAAGTCCATTTTGAGCAAGCCCAACTCTTCAACCTGATCCTTCGGATATTGTGTGGTAATAATTCCATCGTTATGCTGCAAAGGAATATGGTCGCTTACGTCATCACGGCAGATTACAACGCCCGCCGCGTGCATACCTGTATTTCTCGGCATACCCTCTAAAGCCTCGACAATATCGACTATATTTCTAACTTGACTATCGTTATTGTAAAGTTCGATAAACTCGGGGCTCTTCATCTTGCCGTATTTTTCTCGTTGTTTGGGATCGGATTCGTCATATCTACCCAAAATACCCTTTATACACAAACCAGGCATAGAAGATATGCTCTTTGTCATCTTATCAACCTCGGCATAAGGAATTTTATATGCACGAGCAACGTCTTTGATACACTGCTTAGCGGCAAGCGTACCAAAGGTTATGATTTGGGTTACCTTTTCTTTGCCGTATTTTTGGGTAACGTACTCTATAACCTTTTGTCTTCCAACCGAACAAAAGTCAATATCGAAGTCAGGCATTGAAACTCTTTCTTTATTTAAAAATCTTTCAAAAATCAAGTTATAGCGTAAAGGGTCTACGTTTGTTATTCCTATCGAATATGCTACAATACTACCGACACCCGAGCCACGTCCTGCGCCTACCGGAATACTGTTTTCTCTTGCGTATCTGATAAAATCCCAAACAATCAAGAAGTACTCGACATAACCCATACTTATGATAACGTCCAATTCGTATTCGCAACGAGCCATTATTTCGTCGGTAACAACCTTGTAACGCTTATGCAAATTTGCCTTTGCCATGGTTGTCAAATAGTCGGCAGGAGTTTGTCCGTTATCGGGAACAAATGGCGGTAATAGTGGCTTTTTTGTCGGCATTTCAAGAACTATCTTGTCGGCAACTTCCAAAGTGTTGGTTAAAGCTTCCTCGTGTGCGGGGAACATCTCAAGCATTTCGTCATAGGTCTTTAAGTAAAATTCATCATTCGGGAATCTTAAACGCTTTTCATCTTCAACGTAGCTTGCGGTCTGAATACAAAGCAAGACGTCGTGGCTCTTTGCGTCCTCTCTTTTGACATAGTGAGCGTCGTTTGTAGCGACAATTTTAACGTTTAACTCTTTCGCTATTTTAAGTATGCCAACATTTGCAATTTGCTCTAAATTCCTACCATCTTCGATAAACTTATGGTTTTGGATTTCAAGGTAAAAATCATCGCCGAACATTTCCTTTAATCGCTTCGCATAGTTTAGCGCAGACTCATAGTCGTCATCAAGCAAATATCTAGGAATTCGTCCTGCTATACATGCCGATAAACAAATTAATCCCTCTTTGTACTTTTCGAGCATTTCTAAATCGATACGAGGACGTCCGCCAAAATAGCCTTCTTTCCAAGCAAACGTATTTAGTTTCATAAGGTTGTGATAGCCCTTGTCGTCCTTTGCCAAAATAATCAAGTGGTCGTTTTTACCCCTTTCCATTTTGTGCATATCGGCAACTGTATAAAATTCGCAACCAATGATAGGCTTGATATAAAGGTCCTTATATTCCTTTTCGTCCGCTTTGGTAAAAACTATATCGTCTTTTTCAGGTTTGTTTCCTGAAAAAGTCGGATCTTCCTTTATTTTTTGCTCGTACTCTTCTATTGCCTTTTTTAACTTGATTTTCTTTACAAGCGTAGACCACTCGTCTCTTGCAGCGTGGAAAAAGTTCATAGCTCCGTACATATTGCCGTGGTCGGTAATAGCAACTGCAGGCATATTATGCTGTCTTGCAAAAGCAAAAATATCGGATATTCTTGCCGCTCCGTCAAGAAGGCTATATTCAGAGTGTACGTGAAGATGGACAAATTGTTTCTCGGTTTGTTCGCTCATTTTATTTTACTTCCTTTGCGTATTCTATAATTCTTTCCATTCTGTGATATGCGGTGCTCTTGCTGATTTGCAATAGTTCCGCTATTTTCTGAATAGATAAATCGGGATTTTCCTCTCTTGCTTTTGCTAACTCTTGCAGTTCATCGCTCAAAAGTCCGAATTTATTAGCATTTCTTATGGTCATTATTGCAACAATTTGCTGAGCCGACGCGGTTAGCGTTTTATCCAAATTGGCAATCATAAAGTTTTCCTTACGGGTTATATTACCGTTCATTGACTTGTTTATAAAATACAAACCTAAATTGATTGCAACTTTTGTTTCGCCCGAAAGCGCGAAAAAGTCACTTATTGCATTTGTTCTCAAAATCAATTTTAGGCTGTCGTCATTGTGTCCCGAGCTGATTCCACGGCTTTCTAAAAATTCGCTAATCTCTTCAACTTGCTCTAAAGTATCAAGCTGTATTTCTAGTTTATAGTCATCATAAGAGCTTAACTTGCCCGCTTCTAAATAGAGAAGAATAAAAAAGCCGTTCGTGTATTCCTCGTCTTCAAACTTGGGAAGCGAATTGTTAATCGTCGCTAATTTCCCGGTCCTTTTGTCTGTCGTTATAACCTTTAACTTGGACAACAACTCCAACGTTACCTTTTCGGGAAGCTCGACTACAAATCTTCTTACCTTTCTTTTGTCGGTCGGGTTGACAAATGCCATTTCTCCCGGGTAGCCTGTAAGCGTTCCAACAACTTGACAAAACTTGAAAGCTAAAACGGGATTGCGGAAACTAAAAACAGAGTTTAAGCCCTTTTGACTTTTATCTAACTCACCAACCAAATAAAAGGCTGCTCGAACAAAACCCATTGCCTTGCTATCGGTAAAGGACAGCGTATCAAAAATGCTCTCTTTGAGTTCCTTGTTCAAATAGCGTTTGCCGTCAACCTTATCGTAATCGGTTTCGTCTATTTCGTCAATATTGATATCCGTATTCGTTATATTGTCGACAGTTTTATTATCTTCGTCTATCATACTAATCCTTTATATATTTTATCTCGGTTTCAAGCCGAACGTTATATTTTTCATAAACGGTGCTTCGTACCTTTTCAAGAAGTTGCAAATAATCGGTTGAACTTGCATTGCCTTTGTTTATTATAAAATTGCAGTGCTTTTCGCTAACTTCTGCGCCACCTATTTGCGAACCTTTTAGGTTTGCTTGCTGTATATATACCGCAGCACTTTTTCCGCTTACTCGCTTGAACACGCTCCCTAAAGACTTCTCGATAGGTTGCGTTCGCCGCCTATATTCTAAATTGCTTTGGATTTTCTCTAAGCAACCCGCAACGGTTGATTTTTTTAGTTTGAATACCGCTTCAAGCACAACACCGCCGTTAAGCATTGTAGTGCGATAAGCCATTTTTAAATCCATTGGCGTGAGTGTTTGTTCAAGCCCATTACGATATACTCTTACCGACGACAAGCAGTCTTTCATTTCTTGTCCGAAAGCGCCTGCATTCATAGCTACCGCACCACCAACTGTCGCAGGAACGCCTACTAAGAACTCAAGCCCCGTAAGCCCTTTCTTGGCGGTTAGGGTTGCTAAATGGTGCATACTCTCACCAACCGCGGCGGTTAAGTACTCGCCGTTTATAGTAAATCCCTTTACCTGCCGAGTGGTAACGATACAGTCAACGCCCTCGTCGCTAATTAGGCTATTGCTCGAAAACCCCAAAAGATGATATTCAACGCCCATTAAGGTATCAATAACTTGTTTAAGTTCGTCAATGGTTTTAGGTATTACCAAGGTTTTGACGATACCGCCCGAACCAAAGGTTGAAATCCGACTGCCATCAACTTCAAATTCTAACGCTATTTCCCTTACTTTTAATAATTCTATATGTTTAACTGATATTTTTTCCATATAGAATTATATGCAAAGCAAGAATTTTAAACTTCATCGTTTATTATTTTCGTTATTATTTCACTTGCACCGCCTACGTCTACATGCGGATATATATAATCGGCAACTTCCTTTACAATCGATACTGCATTTTCGGGTACACAAGCAAGCTCGGCTTCCTTTAACATATAATAATCATTGGTTTCATCGCCGAATACCGCTGTTTCGTCCAAAGAAAAGCCTAAATACTCACTTAGTTTTTTCACGCCGTTACCCTTGCCACTGTCTTTGTCGACTACTTCAATATAAATCGGGCTACTTTGAGAAACGTCAAAATCGGGAAACTCCTTTTTTATTATAGATATTCTTTCTTCTGCTTCCTCGGGCTCTGTCATTACGATAAATTTATGTGCGGAAAAAGACTCTTTTTCAATAAGTTCGCTAACATTTGTTTTTGTAATTACCGCTGTTATTCCTGTCATTTCTTGGTACGCATCGGTATAGCGGTTTTCAAACTCGGTAAACATTCTTAAATCGTGATAGAACTGATAAATCCAACCCTTTTCTTCTAAAAACTTAGCTAGCCTTAAACTCTCTTCATATGGTAAATCATTCGAAAACAACTCAGTATCATCGTCTAGATTATAGCAAGCCGAACCTTGTACACATAAAATCTCGCCCTTTAACCCTAAGTCGAGCGCATATTTTTTTATTGCAGTATACATTCTTCCGGTGCATAAAACAAATCGTCCACCTGCCTTTCGGTAGTTTTCTATGGCAGTTTTTACATTTTGAGGTATTGTCATAGAAGTATGTGAAAATATTGTTCCGTCAAAATCACTGATTATCTGTTTGTATTTCATAAAGCGCTCCAA
>CALYRM010000045.1 GCA_945482995.1 uncultured Clostridia bacterium
TTATAGGATGTCGTCCAACCAATAAACCTTGTTCTTAACAATTATTGTTACGATATCGACAATCCAAAGAATGAAGAAACCGCCACAAATTGTCAAGATAACTGCGAGAACAATGTATAAAACGTTCTTAGCCTTGATACTCTTGCAGATTCTGTAGATATCTGTCGGGATATTCCATAATAATGCAAGAATTAATTTAGCCCAAACCGGCAAACTTTCATATAAATCAATGTATTTTTTAGCAAGTTCCATTTTACTACCTCCAAAGTATTTTTATCATTAAAAGTATTATATACTTATTCAGGGGAAAAGACAATATTTTAACAAGTTTTTTTATTTTTTTATTTTTAATTCCTTACACTATTCAATATTTTCAGGATAAAAATGGATTTGTGCAAAGATAGAGATTTCTCGATTACGCTTAAAGATGATAATATAGAGTGTACGTTGCACATTAGAAAAATGCACCTATTGCCTTAACAATAGGTGCATTTTATAAGTCTCTAAAAATTAAGCATTGCCCTTCTTGATATTCTTGATTAAATCTTTATATGCCTTAGGGAAGTACTTAATACAGTCTTCTACATATTGATCAAAGAATGCAGTTTGATTTTTTGACAACTCAATATTTCTAGCTTCGGCGTTCAAGTCTTGCCAAATGTAATATCCGATACTGCCAGCCTCGAAAGTAATCTCGGTTTCACCATCGTAAACGACAGGTTTTTCGCCTTCTTCCAATTCAGCGTTCTTATTAGTAATGTAGTTCAAGCCAAGTTTAACGTAATCTGTACCATCAATCTTGGATACTTCTTGATCGTTTAAGTCGCCAACCTTACCGGTAACCAAAATGAAGAATAGACCGTAATCGCTAGATTCAACCCAACCGAATGAACCAACACCTGTGCTTACAAGCTCTTCACATTTAGCCTCGTAATCTTTAACCATACCCGAGTCGATATCGCCGGGAGTCATTAAATAATCAACGTCCTTACCCATATTGGTGAACATACCCGGATCCATGTTGTACTTATAGATATAGTCACGCATTACTTCGTTTTTCTTTGCCAAGTCAGCACAAGCTGTCAATTCAGCCTCTAATTTGTCGGCAACTTCTTTTGCGTTCAAAATCTTTGTATATCTATTTGTAGGACAAGCGGGGCAATCGCAAGTAACTGTTCTTACGCCGTTTTCAAACTTAACGCAAGGATCGTTTTCAACTGTTTCATCAAGTCCGTACCACTTCTTCAATGTATCAAACTTAACGGATTCGCCTGTGTAGTTAACGCAACGAGGACAATCGCAACCGTCTTCTAATTCGCAAGTTGCAGTCTTGTCAAATTCGGTATTACTTTCCCAAACTGTGATATCCTTAATCAAAGACTTAGCAAAAGCTGCGATAACGTCTTCGTTTGCAACCTTTTCGTTTTTGAACTCGTCAATCTTAGCCTTAGTTTCTTCGTCAAATTGGAATAAAACGTGAGAAACGTAATAGTAACCGAAAGCTTCTGAATTATAGTCCTTGTGAACAATTGTTTCAAATGGAGTACTTTCAATGGTTGACTTTGAATAATCAACACTAGCATAACTAGATAATTGTTTTTCTACCAATTCGTCATACTTAGCCATAACCTCTTGATAAGTTATCTTAATGCTTGAAGATACTCTTTGAGTATAAGCTGCGTTTACTTGGTTATTGTAACCAACGTAAAGATAATAATCATAGGTTCTAAAATTCTTTTTGAGATTATCTACAGTTCTCTTCATTGCAGTACGAGCAATTTTAAGTTCACGAGAAGCCTCTTCGTATTCCTCATCACTTAGGTCGTCCTTAATGTAATCTTCTTCCTTAATTTCAAATGAGAATTTATCAAGAATTTTTGTGTTGTTCTCGGTCAAGTCAGCAATCTTGTCGTGATCGTGTTCTTCTTCCTCTTCGTTTTGATTTCTATCGGTCAAAGCTTCTACAATGTCGACTGTAAAAGTTTTCTTATATGTGCCGTAAGTAACTGTAATTTCTTGGTCTGCTTTAACCTTAGATGCGTCAAAACCTGTTACTGTCAAATACTTGTTTGGTACCACTACGTCTTCAGCTTCGTGATATTTAGCAACAACTTTCATACCTACTAGGTTAATTGTAGCCTTTGAGTCAACTTCATAGATTAAGCGGTTTGGCTCGGAAACGATTTCAATATCATAGAAACCCTCGGGCGTTTCGTCTTCTTCTTTATTCAAAGCGTCAAGCTCTCCACGAACCTCGTCAACATAGTTATCGAACAATGTTTGCATTTGTTCATTTGCATAGTAAATTGCAGCGTTGATATAAGAATAATCTTCGCAAACAACGTCTAAAATCGTTCTAATTTCATTGCATCTATCAACATAGTAGCGTTCCAAATCTTCAACCTTAGAAAAATCGTAAGATTTATTTTGGGTGTTTGCAGCTTTCATCGCATCAACTTTGTCGGCTTTGTCGGTGAAGCTTAGTCCAAGCTTATAAAGATCGTCAATATTCTTCAAAACGTATAATGAATTCCTTGCCAATGATTCGTTGCTTTGAGCAAAAGTTTCGTCCAAATCATTCATATAGGTTTGGAATTGGTCGGCTGAGATATAACCTGCAGAATACATTTGATACATATAGGAATAGTATCTATAGAAAGAAGTATACAATTCGTTGAGATCTACAACAGATACTCTATCGCCGAAAGTGGTTGAAGCTGTAATTTGTTTTGAGTATCTTTCGTCATTTCTCTTTAACAAACTTGCGTCTGTATCACAAGCACATAATACTGTAGCCAATACTAATGCCATAAGAATGACTAAAACAATCAATTTTAATCTAAATTTCATCACATTTCTCCTTGTTTGAGTGACAATCCTTAAAATATAGTTTTACAGGATTGTATAGTTACTTGTATATTATACATAAAATATTTGAATATAGCAAATACTTTTTATATTTTTAATTATAATTTCCGTTAGCATAACTTAAAAAATTAATTAAAAATTCCATTTTTTCGCTAACTCCACCTCTTAAAAGCATAAACTCCACTTGTTTTGGCGATAACACAGGGTGAATCGGTTTCTTTACGGTTTTCAAAGCCTCAGTAAACGCACTGCTTACCAAATAGTCGTTGGATATAAACTTCAAGCGGCAAATTTTGGCGTCGATTTCGGCTTTTACCACTCCGCACTTAGAACCCAAAACTCTTATAAGCGATACTCTTGCAAGATTTTTGACAGGTTCCGGACAGCTTCCATATAACTCGGCAAAATCCTTTTCAAACTCAGTTCTTGATGACAAAGAGTCAAACTCTGCGATTCGTTTATAAAGTTTAAGTCTTTCTCTTTCGCCTTTAATCAAGCTTTCGGGTAGGTATGCGTCGACCGATGCGCTGACCTCGCATAAGGTAAAAGAATGAACTATTTCGCCTTTCAAAAGCGCTATGGTTTCACGAAGTAATCTACAATACATATCGTAGCCGATTTTTTCTACGTGACCGTGTTGTTCTCTGCCTAAAACGTTACCTGCGCCCCTTATTTCCAAATCTCTCAAAGCAAGGTTGTAGCCACTACCTAAATCGGTGTTTTCCATGAGCGCACTAAATCGTTTTTCAACGTCTCCAAAAGGCACGTACCCCTCGGGATAGGTAAAATAAGCGATTGCACTTCTAGTGCTTCTTCCAACCCTACCCTTTAACTGATACATTTGAGATAGGCCAAGATTGTTCGCCTCGATTACAAACAACGTGTTTGCATTAGGAATATCTATACCGTTTTCAATGATTGTTGTTGACAATAAAATATCGGCTTCCCTTGTATAGAATTTGTAAATATTAGACTCTAGTTCCTTTGAGTCCATTCTGCCGTGTCCTAGGACTATCCTTGCGTCGGGCAAAAGTTTTTCAAGTTTGTTGTAGAACGGATAAATTTTTTCTATGCTATTGTACAGAATAAATACTTGTCCGCCTCGATTTAGTTCTCTATTGACGGCGTCAACCAAGGTCGCGTCGGTGTACTCGGTAACTATCGTTTCAACAGGCTTTCTTCCCTTTGGCGGAGTATCTAAAACGCTCACGTCACGAATTCCCGACAGCGCCATATGAAGTGTACGCGGAATAGGCGTTGCAGACAAACTCAAAACATTGATATTATTGCGAAGAGTTTTTATTTTTTCCTTATGTTCAACGCCGAAACGCTGTTCTTCGTCTAGCACCAACAAACCTAAATCAAAAAATTCAACGTCCTTTGACAACAAACGATGAGTGCCTATTACGACGTTTAGGTTTCCCTTCGACAATTCTGACAATATTTCCTTAGTTTGGTTAGACGAGCGGAATCTACTCAAACATGCTACTCTTATTCCAAAGGGTTGAAGTCTTGCAAGCATTGTCATAAAATGTTGTTCCGCCAAAATAGTTGTAGGCGCTAACACGGCTACCTGCTTATGTTCGGCAACGGTCTTGAATATCGCCCGCAAAGCAACTTCGGTTTTACCAAAGCCAACATCGCCGCAAATGAGCCTATCCATAACCTTACCCGACTCCATATCGTGTTTGATTTCGGCTATTGCTCGCGCTTGGTCGGGAGTTTCTTCAAACTCAAACGACGCCTCGAATTCTTTCATTGCGGAATTGTCAAGAGGATATCTGTACCCTTCTGATTGTTCTCTTTTTGCATATAACTCCAACAAATCGAAAGCAAGCTTTTTAATACTTGCCCTTGCTTTGGTTTTTTGTTTTTCAAATTCATTTTTACTTATATCGGATAGTTTGGGAGTGCTTTCACCGCCTGCGTAAAGTTCCAAAACGTCCATTTGCTGTACAGGGACAAAAACCTTGGCATTATTGGCATATTCAAGTACAAGATAATCTTTCTCACCAACATAACTCTTTTGGTGCTGAATTCCTAAGCATCTACCTACGCCGTAGTCCTCGTGTACCACGTAATCTCCTATCTTGGGAGCGACTGTACGCCTCTTGATTTGAGTCTTGGTAACTCGTGACGAGGTTAAGCAAACGTCCTGCATGCCGATTACCATAACCTTTTGCGCGGGGCTTATAAAGCCTCTTCTTAAAGGCTTGTCCGAATAAATAACCGAGATTTCACCCAAGAAACTCTGCATAACCTCGATATTCTTCTCATTTCCGCAAAACAGTTTTACCGTATACCCCCTACTTATATACTCGGACAAATCTTTTACCATTAAAGAAGTGTCTTTGAAGTATGCAGGTAGTCCCGTTGAATTTGCTAAAAACAAGCCTTTATTGACGTCGGCAACTCCAAACGGATTGAGATCGGTAAATCCCAACCTATGAAAAGGAGCAAGCTTTTCATTGATTTTTTCCATACTCAAAATGGAGTCGTTGTGTTTTTTCAACACCTCGCCTTCCTTTGAAAGCTGCAAAACCCTTTCTCTATGAACCTTGACCGTTAAATCCAAGTAGTTAAAGAGTTCGTTCGGCTCGTCCATTACAATTAGAGTATCTTTGGGTATGTAGTCGAAAATGGTAGATAGCCTGTCGTTAATAAATGGAATTATCCAATTAAGCGAAGGGTCAAGGGGATAGGAAGAGAGTTTTAACTCTATATCCGACAAAATTTCGCTAGTTCTTACCTGAGCGGTTGTGCTTTGCAACTGTCTTGCAGCACGTATCGACTTTAAGACTTCATCAGGCGATTTGTCATAAAGCATATCGGTTGCAGACATAAGCGTGATTTTATCAAGTTTTGCAGTGCCTTGCATCGTATCGGGATTAAAGTGCTTGATAGATATTATTTCGTCAAAATCGAATAGTATTCTTGTCGGCATTTCGCTGTCGATTGCAAAAATATCCAAGACGTCGCCGGTAACCGAAAAAACGCCCTTTTCATCTGATAGCGGTCTACGCTTATAGCCCATTGACAAAAGTATGTCAATCAAACTGTCAAGTTCGATTTCATCGCCAACCTTTATATCGACAAAGGAATTTTTAAATAAATCAACGTTTGGTAAGTATTGAGAAATGGTTCTCGGCGTAACCAACAGCACGTCATAATTCGATTCTACAATATCCTTTAATACCTTAACCCTTGTGCCTACCGACGACAAATTGATAGTATGGCGATGCAAAAGCACGTCGTATACCGGTTGCAAAATAAGCGTTTTCATTTGCAAATCGTTCAACTCTGCGGCAATCTCTTGCAAATGGTCGTCAAGCGTTATATACATAAGCTTTTTGCCCAAACACGAGCAAAGGTGCAACTTATGTCCGAACGCAATTTTGCTTATTACAGTCCTGTCTAAAACTGTACAAGAATCGGAAACCTCTTGATAAAAGTTATTCAGTTGTTTTAAATCTATTATATCAGTCATATATACGTTTATATGTTTTCGGTTTTCAAACACTTTACTTAATGCATAATGTGCATTACCAAAAAGTGTGCCTTTTTATGTGCAATTATTCAAATATCGGTCTGACTGTTCGGGTGCTTCGCGAAGGGTCTGTGCTTATAGCGAGATTCCTCCACGTTGGTCGGAATGACGGAATAAGGATAGCACATTGCATAATGGATAGCACATTGCATAATGGATAGCATCTCCGATACTATCCATTGTACTTGTTACCAATCAAATCAAAATCACGCTTGTTTATGTATTCAAGAATTGCTTCTGCGCCCCTTTTGGTGGTATGTTCAAGATTATTCTTTTTCTCCTTAGGTAGTTTTGATAGCACATATTTCATAAGCGGTACGTTTTCGGGAGGAGCGCCTACACCTATACGCAGTCTATAAACATTCTCTCCACAATGTTGCACCACCGATTTCATTCCGTTATGACTTCCGCCCGAACCTTTTTTTCTAAATCTAAGCGCCCCCTCCGGAATTGCAACGTCATCAAAAATAACAAGAACCTCGTCCGACTTGCACGCGTACTTAGATATCAACTGTTTAACGCTTATTCCCGAATTATTCATATAGGTTTGCGGTTTGGCTAAAATAATTTTTTCGCCTTTTACAAATACCTCGGCAATCTTTGCTTCACACTCTTTTTTCTTAAAATCAACGTTTAAAAGTTTGGCAAGGTTGTCCACCGTGTCAAAGCCCATATTATGTACGGTATTTTTATAAGACAATCCGGGATTGCCTAAGCCCACTACTAAAAGCATTTATTACTCCTTTTTTCGATAGCGGGCAAATAGGCTCGCTACCCTCGTTTGTTCTTCTTTGTAACTTGTTTTACCCTCGATATAGCAAAGGTATTCTCTGCAATATTCTCGGTTATCGTACTACCACCTGCAATAAACGAATTGTCGCCTATCGTCAAGGGAGCTATTAGGTTTGAATTACAACCAATAAACACATTCTTTCCGACTTCAGTATTGTGTTTTACCTTGCCGTCAAAATTGGCAAAGACCGTTCCACAACCTACGTTTGTATTCTCTCCTACAGTCGCATCTCCGATATATGCTAAATGCGCAGCTTTTACGCCATTTTCAAGCGACGAATTCTTGATTTCTACAAAATCGCCTATTCTCACGTCGTTATCGATTCTAGCATTTTGTCTCAACCTTGCAAACGGACCCACAGTGCAGTTATCACCAACGGTACTATCATATATATAGCTCGCACTTACCTTGCAATTTGCTCCGATTACACTGTTTGAAATGACGTTTCCCCACAGTAAAACGGTATTTTCGTGAACGACCGAATACCCTTCCAAAACATTGAAAGGGTATATAGCGCTATTTTTTTCAAGCCGCACAGTGCTATCTATATACACGCTATCCACGTCAAGAATATTGACTCCGTTTTTGACGAAGGATACCGCTATTTCTCGGTAAAGTTTTTTTTGTATTAACCCGACGTTAGTAGTTGTCAATCCTACAAAAGGAAGGGTATTGATGCGTAATTCGCCCTTTCCCTTGGTTCGAGCAAGATATCCCGACGGAAAAACCGCTTTTTGCGAACCGCTTTTAATAAGCATTTTTGCGGTTTTTTCAACTAGGTTAGCATTAAGCAAAGGTGCAAATCTATTGAGTACAAGCGTAAATTCTTCGCCATTTTTGAGGGCAGAAAGCCTATCTTCCGTCCACTCCTTTGCACTTTTGCCCGCTAAAACGGGGTTATTACCTACAATATCATAAATTACATTAAATCGCATATTCTAATTTATGCGTTTTTTGTAAAATTATTGCTTTTTATTTCTTTTATTCTTAAAAAAACTGCTAAGCAAGTTAGCACATTCTTCCTGCATAATACCGCCTACAACGGTAAGCCTATGGTTGAGTTTTTTGTCGGTTGCAAAATCGTACAAACCGCCAAAACCGCCCGACTTAGTGTCGTACGCTCCGAAGTATACGCCCTTTAATCTCGAGAGCATTATCGCTCCTGCACACATAACGCAAGGCTCTAATGTGACCACTAATTCGCAGTCATCCAAATACCAATTACCGACACACGCCGCCGCTTGTTCGATTGCTTCAATTTCGGCATGTCGAACGGCACAGTTTTTTCTTTCCTTGTTGTTGTTGGCTGTGGCGATAACTTCGCCGTTTCTAACTATGACGGCACCTATCGGGACCTCGTCAACGTCCCCCGCCTTTTTTGCTTCGTCAAGCGCGATTAGCATATATTTTTTAGCTTCTTCAATATCCATATTGAGCCACCGTTTTAAGTAGATTTATACATTTTTCGGTTAGTGCGTCTATATCCCGATAAAGCTCGACATAGCCCATATCGTCTCTACCGAATTCTATCGTATAAGCAGGTATATTCTTTTTAAATACGCACCAATCCTTGAAGCCACCGACGCTTAAAGGCGTTTCAACGCATCTATAGCCGATAGCCTCGCTTATACTTTTTGTAAGTTCTTTTTGGCTATCCACTCCTTTAAAACCATAATACAATTCTTCACCCTTTGCGTGAAAACTAAAAGTGATCTTATATCCTTCTCTTTCGGTAAGTCTGACAAGGTTTTGCGTTTCTATTTCGCTTTCGGGTTTTTGCCCTATGTATCCCTCGGGATTGGGATAGCGAAGGTTACCCTTGCCCTTTCCCCATTCGGCGTCAAAATTCAAGTTTAAGTCAACGCCCATACCATTAGCTTTCCAAAGCGAAAAATCTTCGCTTTGTTTGTTTATATCTATTACGTTTTTTCTAACCCATATGGGAACCGATTGAATCCCCTTAATAGATAGTTCCACGCCGTCGGGATTGGAAACGGGTACAAAACAAGCATTTTTTAGTATGCCGTGTTTTTTGTTATATTCCGCCATGTTCAGTATAAGTTTAGCTGTAACGTGTTCCCTTGCGTGAATTGCGCCTTGAAAGAGCACTCCGCCGCTTCCGAATTTAATCGCCCACACGTTGCGATTAAACTGTGTTTTGCCTATTGTTATCAGTTCGTGTTCAAATTGTTTTTTTAATTCTTCATAGCTATAATACATATTACAGCATACACAAAAAATCAAGTACGGGTTACCGCTATTTGTGATAACTGATATTATTATTTATGGTAAACGCCCTATACAGCTGTTCTAAAAAAACAACTCGCATAAGTCGATGCGGAAAGGTGATTTTGCCAAAGGCTATTTTTTTATCCGCCCGCTTGTTTACCTCATTAGAAGTGCCGTACGAACCCCCTATTACAAAGGTTACAGCCCTACCCAAATCGTAATCTTCTTTTATATATTCGGCAAATTTTTCACTTGTTAGCTGTTCGCCGTCAAGCGATAATAGGTACATTTTTTCTTTTACGGCTTGAAGAATTCGAGTTCCCTCTTTATTCTTTGCAGTTTCTATTTGCGTAGCATTCTCGGCAACCGTTTCTTCGGGTATTTCCACTACGGTAACCTCGGCAAAACGCTTCAACCTTTTTAAATATTCGTTGCAAGCGTCTTTCCAATAGCTATCCTTTAAATTTCCAACGGCTACAAGTTTGATTTTCATCTTATAATACCCCAAACAAGGGAGAACAAAGTGGATAACGACAGCATTGCAATGGTACCGTACATTATAAAGTTATCAGTAAGCATAGCTTTTCCGTCGGGATGGTAAAGATCTATATCTATATTGGTTTTCGGGATTCTTATTCCCTTTACAGGAGTGCGTTTGTCGACGAACTTCAAGAAGCATGAGAGTAGGAAAATGAACAAGAATAAGTTTGCAACTAGTACCACTCCTCTTAATAGCATAGTAAATATGTTTGTCGCCCAAAAATCGTTTATTGTGTTTATAAAGCCCAATGCACTGTTGGGATACTGCATAGCATAACTTTGCAAACAGGAAACTGCGTTGTTAGTAAAGTGTAAAATCATTGCCGGATACATACTTCCGCTTCTAACTGTAATGTAACCAAAGATACAACCGCCGACAAATGCATAAAACGATTGCATTATATTGGTGTGCATAAGCGCAAATAACAAACCCGACAAAACGACTTGCGTCATCTCGCTTCCTCTCTCTTTAAGGGCAGTTAGAGCCACTCCTCTATGAGTAAATTCTTCAAAGATTGCAGGTAATAGAGCGGATAATACTATCCACCTTATTAAATCCAACGGTCCTTTGTAAATTGTTCCTGCGGAAACGGGCATTTGAAAACCCACCGCCACCAAAAAGAGAGCGGAAATAGTGCTTAGTAACTGTGTTACCAAACACATACTAATAGCCAACGGAATCATTAAAAGCCATGCTTTCGACGGAAGTTTCTTGGTGTAACCATAGGAAACAAACAATTCCTTGCCGGCTTGCGCAAAGCTTTTGTCTTTCTTTTTGGTAAAGATTACGGCGAAAAAGAAAGGTATTATACCCATACATCCTATTTGCGAAATCAAAGAAAACATTATGTTTAATGAGTTTTCGGATAAATTATTGGGGATAACATTAAGAAGAATGTTGAGTAGAGTCAAGCCCAACATCGAAAAACAATATGCAAGCATTAATTTTGTTCTGTTTGTAAATTTTAGTTTAGCATTCATTTTATCCAATCCAACCTACTACCGTATTCATTATCCAAATGATAACGACTATCGCCAATGCCGTATAGAATGCGACATAGGGAGTTTTGTCATAAGCCTTATATTTATATTCTGAGGTGTTAAAGAGTGCTTCAAGGGTACCATTTACCTTGCCTTTTTGTTCTACAAGCCTCTTTTGTTCTCTAACAAATTCGGTATTTTTGATATGACACTTTGTGAATAATACCAAAAGCAGTCCTACGCCAATTATTCCCACTACAAACATAACTGCATACGCCCATTTGGGGATTACGTAGGTAGCCCCTGCCTGAACATAGATAAACTCATACAGTATAACGGAAAAATTGTTCACGAAGTGGAAAACTATGCTATACCATAAGCAATCGGTCAATATGACAATATACGCCATTATCAAGCCAATTAAAAATTGGTGTATAAACTGAACGGGAGAACCGTGCATAAGTGCAAATAAAAGCGCGGAAAAAGTTATAGCGAAGATTGTGCCTTTTACTCTCAAACTACGCGCAACCGCACCCCTTAAAAGCATTTCCTCACCAAAAGCGGGTAAAATACAAATAGCAAAAATAGAAGCGATCAAAAGCTCTGCCGATTTTGTGAAATCAGCATATGACGGTTGAGCGTGGAAACCCAACAACCCAAATAATTTCTCAACCAAAATCGAAACAGGCAAGAACGCTAAAATACAGAATATAGGCAATACAACGCTTATTCCGATAAGCGAACCTTTAACCCTCTTGTTAAATCCCAACGAATACAAAGTGTCGGGAACACGCTTGACCAAATGGGGACAATCTCGTTTACACGCTCTATAAGCGAAAAAAAATGTAAAAGACATAAATGCGATTTGTAAAACAATAGAATACACAATATTTTGTGCGTTCGGATCGGTTATAAGCGCAACCGCCATTGAGAGTATCAATGAAAATATTATCGCTAGAGCAAAAGCAACGCTTCCGTCGGTAGGCTGTAGTCCGTTATATCTGCATTTAGTGTTTTCCTTTTTCATAAAGTTACCATTGGAGTGGAAACATTTTGAGTTGCTACCATCAAATAGATATCCTTTCCCGGGTTAAATCCGTTTTTAACCAAACTGTCATAGCATACACCCCAAGCAAGTTCGGGGGTATTGTTTTCTTCTGATAGATGAGCCAAGATTATACATTTAGTCCCCGACTTTGCAAGTGCCAAAGCAACCTCGGCGGCTTGAATATTGGAAAGGTGCCCGGTATTGCTCTTTATTCTTGCTTGTAATTCAAGTGGATATCTGCCGTTTGCTAACATTTTAAGATCGTGATTAGCCTCTAAAATGACTAGATCCGAGCCCTTAACGGCATTGAAAACGCCTTGAGTCACATAGCCTAGGTCTGTTACATAAGAAATTTTTTTGCCGTCAACTATCAAACTGAAACCTACCGAGTTAACTGCATCGTGCGAGGTTCTAAAAGGTATAACTTGAATCGTACCGAGTTTAAAGCCCGATTCAAAGTCATTCCTTATCCATTTAGAGGTGTTTACGTGCAAACGAATATCAACGCTTGCGGCTGTGCGTTGATTTGCGTAAATAGGAATATTGTATTTTGTTTCTATCGAACGTAAACCCATAATATGGTCGGTATGCTCGTGAGTAACCAAAATACCATTAATCGAGGACAGTTCCACACCTTTTGCACGAAGTAAAGGTTCCAACCTTTTGCAAACCAGGCCTGCATCAATCAAAAGGTTAGTAACGCCGTCGGATATATACGTGCAGTTGCCCTTGCTTCCGCTTGCTAATACGCAAATTCTTGCACCCATAATGCCTCCTCTTTAATCTTCTTTTTTGGTGTAATATGCTGCATAGTCAACATACTCTCTCTTATTATCAAGATAAACGACGAACTTATTACCCATTGCGTCTTGTACAAGCTTAGCAGCGGAAACAAGCTTTTCACGCTTATCAATCTCAAGAGTGAACGGAACTTCTTTATATGCGTTTACGTTGATTAATGAATAATGATCGTAAACATTCACGCTATAATCTTTTGGATTAAGTGCCAAATGTAAACGTAGCTTATTTCCGTTATAAGTAATTCTTGCCACAAGATTGTTACCTTGCCTAAATGAGTCTCCTGCGTTCGATTGCTTGCACTTGATTTTCTTATAGGACATCAAAGTGTTTTTTATCTCATTGTAGTAGTATTTAATGTTATTCGGCGCATTAAAAAGTTTCATTTCAAATGCGTTGAAGCCTGACGTATCGGTACAAGTACCTACGATATCGTATTGTTCCTCATCGTCTCCCGTGGGTTCTTCTTCCATAAGGTCTTTGAGCATTGCTTCATTTTCTGCGATCCTTTGCTTTTCTTCATCGGTCAAGCCCTCGGGAACAACCAATTTAGGTTCGTCTTCAGTTTTCTTGGGCTGCGTTACTTTCTTTTCCTCGGGTACTTCGTCATACAAGCCCTCGGGTAGGGTATTGGGATGATCTTCAAATACAACGCCCTCTTCTTCTTGACTTGCTTTCTTTGTGGGACGAGTACGTCTTTCAATATCCTCAGGTAAGCTCGACAATTCGCTCGGCAACTCGTCAACGCTTGCAGGCTTTTCACTCT
>CALYRM010000046.1 GCA_945482995.1 uncultured Clostridia bacterium
AGAATAACGATTGATATGGTCAGAATGACAATATTGATGCTTGGAATGACACGTCTATTGTGTTTTTACGATTGAAAACATTTCTTTGATATTATTAGTGATTTTATAACGCTTTGTTGCGGTTGATGAAACTGCAAATTCTCCTTTTACCAAATCGATGTACATGGTGCTTTCGCCGTCATTTCCCATAAACCCTTTTTCGTATATGTCATTAGGTATGTTCTCTTTAACTGAAAGCTGTTCAAGTGCCAAATTGTCAAAACTCACTACTTCAAAAGAATTCAAAATCTCGTTTAATCGGTTTTTAGTTCGTTCTATTCTCTCGTCAACGCTTGAATTATAATAATCCTCCCCTCGACCGAATTTTTTATAGCCTAATAACAATACCTTTAAACGCTTATAAAATAGTTTTTCAACGTTATCCATTATCGGAGTACCTAAAATTAAATGTAAAACTACGTTATTATTTCTTTGTGCGAAGCTTATCACTCTTTCGTTAATATTAGAAACAGACACTCCCAAGCCATAAATCAATTTTTTATTTATTAGTTCTTTAATTAAGTTTAAATGCAATAATAAATGCGTTTGATTAACTGTTAAGTTACATATTACACCCTGTTCTTTCATTCGGGTAAGAAAATCAACAAGTTTTAGGTGTGAGAGCGGATTGCCACCACCTATAGCGAGCTCGGTGCCTGCTGTAAGCGAAGATAAAAAATGATAATCGAGGTTTGCATGTTTGCCATCGGGGGTTGATTTTTCGTGGCACATAGGGCAAAGAATATCACAATAATCGGTAATTTTTAAATCAATCGAATCGGGAAAGTCAGCAGAAAAATAGTCCTCTTCGGTCCTTTTAACTTTTGTTCCGTCTGCATATAAACGTACAGTGTAATTTCCGTTTTTGTACTCGCTTAAAAGGGTGTTTTTATTATTCATAGGATAATAACTAAAAAGCCAACCAAGTTGGCTTTTATGCGGATTAGATTCTTCGACTTCGCTCAGAATGACATATGTGCAATACAAATCACGGAATCCATAATTGCACATTGCACATTAGATAAAGACTTGAGGTTTATCCTTATAGTTGGTTTGAAATAAACTCGTTTATGTCTTGATAAACTTTTTCAACTGTGTCGCTTTCGTTCAAAATTTCGTGGCGTGCATTGGGATATAATCTCAATTCAACATTGCTATGCTCGCTTGCTACAAAATGATCGTATACGCTTATAACGCCCTTGCCGTAATTTCCGACAGGATCCTCTTCGCCTGAAATCATTAAAATCGGAATATTGGGAGTATTGTCAAAACACTCTTTTGAATTTGCATTTTTAAGCGCATTGAACAAGCCAATAAATCCGTTGCAGGTAAACAAAAATCCGCAATACTCGTCGGCAATGTATTTATCGACAACATCTTTGTCCTTGGTTAGCCAATCAAAATTGGTGCGATGTTCAAATCTCTTGCCGTATGTTCCAAAAGCAAGGTTATCCACAAATTTACTTCTATAACGGTCGCCCCCATTGAATTTTGCAATCATTTTGGTTAGGGCAATGCCTATTCCGCAAGCGGGATTACTGCCACCCGTACCACATATAATAGCAGAATCGACTTTATCGCCATATTTTGCAAGATAGTTTCTAACAACAAAAGAACCCATACTGTGTCCGAAAATTATATACGGAATGGCTGGGTATTCTTCTTTAGCGATATCGGTTAAAAGTGCACAATCTTCAACCATTATATTATAGCCCATTTCACCAAAATAACCAAGATCGTCTTTTGAAGCTACACTCTCACCGTGTCCTATGTGATCGTTGATATAGACAGCAACACCTATTGAACATAGATATTCGGCAAAGTTTTCATATCTTTCTTTGTGTTCAGCCATACCGTGTGCAATTTGCATAACGGCTTTTACCTCGCCGCTTGCAGGTACATATTTCAAATAAGAAATTGCTGAAAGTCCTGATGATGATTGGAAAGTGCCTTTTGTGCTTACAAAATTCATAACTGCCTCCAAGAGTAATATTAAGAGAAATACTTTCACTTATACTTCATTTATAACATATTTTCGATAAATTTTCAATAGGCTTTTATATTTTTTTATTATCAAAATAGCCATTTACCGCCATTTTGTATGCCTTTTTTGCCAATTCATAGTTTTTGCTACTGCTTTTCGCAAAATGCTCGGTCATAACTCCGCTGTTAATTTCCAATATATAATATTCGCCATCAACCTTTACTATATCAACCGAAGCGAAGGATAAGCCTAAAACGGTATGTAGCGATTTTACAAGTTCAAGCATTTTATTATCGGGAGATTCTATAAGCCTTGGCGTTGCTCCCCCTTGAAGATTATGTTTCCAATTAAGCAAAATCTTTTCGTTTTTCTTTGGAACATAGTCAATCACCCTATCCGTTTTGTAGCCGTTTTGGGCTAAGTATTCAGAGAAACTCGTTTTACCATCTGCAATTACAAATGGTCTCTCCTTTTCAAATGTAAAAATCGGGATATCGTTATATACAACTGTACGATACTCAGCTTTAATATCCAAAAACGGTGAAACTGAAAGCATACTATCGGAAATAAATTCATAACTAAGAACATCCCTTAATTCGTCAATACTTTTAACTCTTTCAACGTTTTTACCGCCGGTGCCGTTGTTTGGCTTGATTACTAGTTCGCCGTATTCCTCTAAATATTTTTTTGCAAGCGATAGATTATAGTCGAAACCACTTAATGCAAACATATAGTGATGTGGAACGGTCGGTATTCCCATAGCACGCAAAAAGTCGCTCATACCGCTTTTGTCGGTGCAAAGCTCGCAAATCGCGCCGTCATTATTGGGGAATTTGTAGCCGTGTATAAACATTTTTTGTTCACCATTCTCAATTAGTATCAGCCAACCATCCGAAAAAAGGCTAAGCTTGTAGCCTTCTTCTTGACATATTTCTCTTAAGATTTTTATTATCATTCTTTCATTTTGCATATGTATATATTTTATCATTTTTTTTGTGGTATTACAAACGATTTAGTCATTTTTATTAATAATAGAACAAGGATGATGAGGTCCCTCGACTACGCTCGGGATGACAGCAGGGCTGTCAATTCACCTTCGACTACGCTTGAGAATGACGATTTGGATAGGTCCCTCGACGTTGCTCGGGATGACGATTTGGATAGGTCCCTCGACGTTGCTCGGGATGACAGCGGAGCTGTCAATTCACCCTCCACTACGGTCGGAATGATATTATTAGAATTGAGAATGACAGTTAATTATAGAATATTTTATTTGACTATAATTATAATTGTTTGTATAATAAAATGTGGAATTAAAATCCAAAATTGATAAAAAAGTAGGTATTCTATGTTAGAAATAAAAAATCTTCATGTGACAATTGAAAATGAAGAAAACTCAATTAATATACTTAACGGAATTGATTTAACGGTTAATGACAATGATTTTATTGTTATCACCGGTCCAAACGGAAGCGGTAAAACTACCCTAGCAAAAGCGATTATGGGTTTATACCATGTTACAAAAGGCGAAATCCTTTGGCAAAACAAAAATATAACAGATCTCAGTATTACCGAAAGAGCAAAACAAGGTATTAGTTTCGGTTTTCAGCAACCACCGAGATTTAAGGGCTTGACTGTTGCAGATTTATTGAATACCGCAGCCGGACGAAAGCTCAATCACGACGAGGCTTGTTCTCTTCTCAATATGGTTGGTCTTTGCGCAAAAGACTATCTTAATAGAGAAGTTGGTCAAGGTCTGTCGGGCGGTGAAATCAAAAGAATTGAAATCGCATCAGTTTTGATTAGAAAAACTCCCCTTATGATTTTTGACGAACCCGAAGCAGGTATCGATATTTGGAGTTTTTCAAAACTCACCGAGACCTTTTCTGCTATTAAACAAAAAAGAGAATCCACTGTCATTATCATTTCGCACCAAGAAAGGATTATCGAATTGGCGGACAAGGTAGTATTGCTTAAAAACGGTGTTGTGACCGATGTTGATACTCCCGATAAAATACTTCCAAAAATTGTGGGCAAAACTATTTATACCTGCCCTACCAAAAACAAAAATAATAAGTAGGTGAGAATTATGGATAAAATAGATGCTGAATTATTAGAACAAGTTGCAGATTTGCACACTATTCCCGTTGGCGCATTCAATATCCGTAAAAACGGTGAAAGCGAGGCGAGAAATAGCACCGAAAATATAGAGATTACAAGCCAAAACGGTGGTTTGGTTATCAATATTAAACCTAATACCGTCAAGGAAAGCGTTCATATCCCCGTTATCATTTCAAAAAGCGGATTACAAGAAGTCGTTAAAAATGATTTTTACGTTGGTGAAAACTCCGATGTTTTTATTGTTGCAGGTTGCGGCATTGACAACTGCGGTAACCAAGACAGCCGTCATGACGGTGTTCATACTTTTTATATCGGTAAAAATGCAAAAGTTAAGTATGTCGAAAAGCACTACGGTCAAGGCGACGGCACCGGCGGCAGAATTATGAATCCTAAAACCGTTGTTTACCTTGAAGAAGGCGCTAAACTTGAAATGCAAACCGACCAGATCAAGGGTATCGATTCGACAATTAGAGATACAGAAGTCCACGCAAAAGCAAAAACCGAGGTTGCTATAACCGAAAAATTGATGACCCACGGTACACAAAATGCGGAATCGAGAATGAACGTTTATCTTGAAGGTAAAAATTCAAAGGCAAGAATTATATCAAGGTCAATAGCGAAAGATAGCTCTACGCAAGTCTTTTATCCTTGCATGACAGGACAAAACGAATGTTTCGGGCATGTTCAATGTGATTCTATAATAATGGATAACGCAAAAATCAAATCCATTCCTGCTATTAACGCAGAATCGGTTGACTCGGTTTTAATCCATGAAGCGGCAATTGGTAAAATTGCGGGTGATCAACTATTAAAACTTGAAACGCTAGGACTGACTCATGAAGAAGCTGAGGCGTTAATTTTAAAAGGATTCCTAAAATAAAGTCTTGCCTTAATTGGCAAGACTTTTTTTAATGTGCAATGTGCAATTGATGTTCAGACTATTAGTGTTTCGCAACGAGTCAGTGCTTATAGGGAGATTCCTCCACGTTGGTCGGAATGACGAAAGCGGATGAGGTCTCTCGACGTTGCTCGGGATGACAGCAGGGCTGTCAATTCACCTTCGACTACGCTTGAGAATGGCGTTGTATATTTCTCAGGATGACTTTTATAAGGATGAGATTACTCGACTTCGTTGCACAACGCTTGAGTATGACATTGTATATTTCTCAGAATGACAAATGGCATGGTCAAGATGACGATAAGTGTTTTAAGACACTTCTAAGCAGAATGTCACTATATCATATCGTTTGCCATTATGAGAAAATTTGTTCTTTTTGACGTTCACCGCTTTATAGCCAAGGCGTTTTGCCATATTTTCCATTCGGGTGTTGCCAATCCATGTTTGTGTATAATACCTAAAAATTCCAAATTCGAGCAAGTAATTTTGGAAAAGTTCAAACGCTTCTCCACCCAATCCCTGTCCTCTATATTCCATAGGGACTATATCAATGCCTAGCGCATATCTTCTAGTTTGTTTTTTTGAGTAATTATAGAATAAGTCCAAGCAATAGCAGTTACTCCACCCTATATGCACCCTCTCGGGGTATGTGCAAATTTCAAACGTCCAACGAATATCGCTATCGGTTTTTGTTCTAAGCGAAGCAATTCGTCTTTCGGCGTATTCATAGGCGTCTATCCTATTGTTTTCTCGCCATGGGGAGTCCCAATTCATCCACTCGGTTTCGCTTTCTCTCCACCGCAAATGGTCGTCTAAATCGCTTCTTTTAAAATCACGAAGCATTACTCTCTTTCCAATAATCTCCATAAAAAATACTCTCTCTATTATAGTTTGAATAATACCTTTACAAACTATTCTCTATAACAACTTCTCTTTCTTTTTGCATAAGCAAAATTTCCTTATCTAACGATTTTGTGGACTAGGATTTCAGTAAAGTAATAATAAAATTTTATAGTTTCTACAATATTATTTTGCTTTTTACCCTCTAAAATAAGGATTTTTGTTTATATTATCCCCAAACATTAGTTTTGACAGAACTTCTGCTTACATATTTTCTTGAAAAAGTCGGTTATCATAGTATTAGTGGCAACAGATTCTTCCCATGTGGGATATAGCACATTAAATACGTGCGACAATTTGCGTTTCTCCGTTTCAGATTTACCCCAAATAAATTTTTCACATTCAATATTGTACTTTTTAAGATGTGCTTCTGCTTTTATTGTGTGAGATTTCATAAAATCTTCATTCGATGTGATCAATAGGGTTTTGGGAAATTCTAAGGGTGTACTATTGAAGAAATCAACTTCGTCAAGTATGCGTTTGTGGATATAGCCCTTTCCTAAAACATGGTTAAAATAAAACCTTGTAAATGGTATTTTCGCCATTCCTTTTATATCAAATGCACCACCTATAAAGCACGCTCCTGCTATCTTTATATTGGAATCTACACCGAAAAATGCTTTACGTTTGTTATCGCCAAGTGTTAAAGTTGCCAAACTTGCAAGCTGTCCACCTGCAGAATCGCCGACTATAAAAAGCCTATTAAGGTCAATATTAAATTTTAAAGCGTTGTTTTCAAGCCAATTAAAGAAGTCGAAAATTTCTTTAATTTGTGTTACTATTGTTACGTCAGGACACAATGAATAATTTATGGATAGCACGGTAAAACCATTATTTGCAAGCTCCATACAAAAATGCTTATTCATTTCCTTGTAACAAGAATACCAACCGCCGCCGTGTATGTCTATGATAGCTGGTTGCAAGCCCTCTTTTTTGATTGGACGATAGATATCGAACAAATGCTCTTTATAGCCGTCACTATATGTTAAATCGAAAATTTGTTCAATGGCGGTTGGTTCTTCATATGGGTATGAAAAAATTTTTTCTTCAACCATCTCGTTTGACTTATTATAAAAATTAATTATTAACTTTTTACACATATTCCTTTTTATTCGTTAGCTTCAGTTGCGCTTACCACTCTTGATTGTTTTAATGCTTCACGCATTTCAGACTTTGTTTTATTATCTATCGTGTACTTCAATATGGGTATCATGCTAAGCAAGGTTGATATTCCGGGAATTCCGATATACGCAAGGAAAATAATATTTTGCATTGTGGGATTGATTGTTGCGTTTGCCGTGTAGCCCGAAATGCCTACTAAAAGGAAACCACCTGCTACAGATAACGCATTTGAAAGTTTGATTGACATCGACAGTATAGCATAGGCTACACCTTCTTTTCGCTCTCCTGTTTTCCATTCCTTGTAGTCGCAAATGTCGGCAACCATTACAAGCGGTATATATCCGTGAGTACCGAACATAAAGCCTACTAAGAATTGAACGACAAGCACGAATATTAAAGCAGGTATTCCGCCTCTTACGCTTGAATCCGACGGCATACAAACATATACTATGAATGATATTATGCTTATGATAAAGCCGTAAATTGCAAATATTGTATAAGTCTTTTTCTCGCCTAATTTCTTATTGATAATGGGACAAACAAGTATGCTTATCATAGCGCTTACGCCCGAGGTTATTCCTAAAAGCCAAGTTGCGTTGCTCGTCAAATCTAATTCAAAGCCAAATAATGTGATTTTACCTACCAACGCACCGCCTGCTTGTACACCTATTCCCATAGCCATATTTCTCGCAAAACCTAACATATAAATCAAGAAAACGATCATCATTAATCTATTATCTTTAAGTTCCTTGAACATGGTTTTCATACTGATTGAATTTGACTTTGTGCTTTTTACAGTTTCTCTGTTGCAGAAGTAAATAAGTAAATACAAGGCGGTACAAAATACCATAAAGAATAGGGCTGTTACCATAAAATACAGCTTTGCAAACTCTGTGGACGAGGTATCTGCATTAGGCTTGATTGCTCCTAAAATCATCATAATTATTGTAATGAATACACCCGACACACCTAGCCCGGCGGTACGCATTATATTAGAAATATTAGCGCAGTTATTTCGTTCATTATCGTTTGGGGACAAAAGAGATAGCATACCTTGTGACGGAATATCCGCAAAAGACATTGCTATATTCCAGATAATTGTGGTTATGGTTATATATATGTACATTAGTATCTTGCCCCAAACGTCACCAAGTCGTTGGAAAGGAACAAAAATGAATATAACAACCGTCATCACTGCAATTGGGAATGCGCTGTAAAGAATCCATGGACGCATTTTACCACCTTTAAGGTTGCTTTTGTCTATTATACTTCCTATAATCGGATCAGCTAAACAGCTTATAATTTTGGCAATTAAAATAATGATTGCGGTAATGATAAATATTTTGTCATCAAAGCCCGAATACATTTTATTGTAAAACTCCATTTGAAAGGAATTAACATAGCCTATAAACAACTGTAATCCAAAAATGCCTATTCCATAGGCTAACATTTTCCTAAATTTCAAAATTGAAGTTTTCTTTTCTTCCACGGTTCTTATTCCTTTTGACGATTTTAATTATTATAAAAAATATAATACTCTATAAGTATTATAATTTTTAAAAAGATAATAGTCAATATCAAAATAGAAATTAGCAATAAAATATCAACAGGTTATAAAAATATGTTTTAATCAATGCAATACAGCATAAAATAAGATAATATTGCACATTGCACGTTTGCTAAAGCATAATCTTTAGTTTTAGTCGTAGTTTCTGAGTTTGACTTTTATATTGGCTTTTTCGAATACTTTTGCATATTCTTCCGCTTTTTCTTTTGCTACCTCGTTAAGCCCCTTTTTTATACAACCGTCTCTTTCAACAAAGCGTTGCAAAACAATAATCTTTGAGTTTTTCAACCAGTCTGCCATTTGTTGAATATCGCTTAACGTAATAAGCTCATCTACAAGGGTTATTCTAAACTCATAATCAATCGCATTAGTTTTTAAATATTCTACCGATTCGGCAACTTTTGAAGGGAATCCTTTTAAGCCTATTGCTTTTTGGTAACCCTCTTTACTTGACTTGACGTCCATTGCGACATAATCAATTAGCTTTTCTTTAACTAACCTTTTTAGCATTTCGGGATTGGTTCCGTTGGTATCAAGCTTTACGGCAAAACCTATGTCTTTTATTCTTTTTGCAAATTCGGGTAAGTCTTTTTGCAATGTAGGCTCTCCGCCTGTGATTACAACAGCGTCTATTAGTCCTTTTCTTTTATTGAGATAACCGAAAATATCGTCGTCAGTGACCCGTTGAAATTCTGTTGGCTTAATAACCAAATCACCGTTATGACAAAACGGACATCTAAAATTACAGCCTGCGGTAAAAAGCGTACAGGCTGTATGTGTATCAAAATCAACTAACGATAATTTTTCAAATCCTATTATTTCCATAGGTCAACGTGCTTTAATATGTAATTACAAGCGTTTAGTGCTGCAACTGCGCCATCGGCTGCGGCTGTTGTGAGTTGTCTAACCGCTTTAACTCTACAATCGCCGGCAACAAACAAGCCTTCGGTTTTTGTGGTGCAGTTCTCGTCCGAAAGGATATATCCGTATTTATCCAAGTCGGCAAGGGACGAATATATATCGTTATCGGGAATCTGCCCGATTGCAACAAACAATGCCTTAGTAGCAATTGTAAATCTTGATTTATCAATTCTATTTTCAAAAACAACGCCGGTCAAGCCGCTATTATCTTTTTCAAATGCGACTGTTGCAACATTTTGGATAACTTCGACATTATCCTTTTTCATCAATGCTGTAACATGACTTTCGTCGCCAAAGAAACGATCAAACAATGTACATACTTTTACCTTTGAACAATATTCGCTCAAAAGCAAAGCGTATTGTAGCGCAGTATTGCCGTCGCCTACAAGCACAACCTCTTCTCCTTTGTAGAAAGGTCCGTCACAAACGGCGCAATAACTTATACCTTTACCTACAAGATCCTCTTCACCGGGGATTCTCAATGTTTTATGCTCAACTCCGCTTGCAATGACAACTGTTTTTGATTGGTATTCGCCATATACGGTAATAACGGTAAAAATGTCATTCTCCTTTTTTAGCGAAACAACGGTGTCAAGTTCAAAATCAACGCCATACTCGGTGATTTGAGTAAAAATCCTATCAGATAGCTCTAAGCCACTGATAGATTGAATAGTCGGAAAATTTTCGACCTTTGGCGAACTTGCGATTTGTCCGCCGAAGGCTTCCTTTTCTATTATTAATACATTTTTATTATTTCTCTTGGCGTACAGCGCTGAGGTCATTCCTGCAATGCCACCGCCAATAATTAAGATGTCGTATAACATAATTATTTATTGCTTTCGATAAAGCTCTTGATGTTGCTTACATTTTCATATACGTCAATTCCGTTTTGGGTTGGCACCAAAAGTGTTGGAGCTTTTCTTACGCCATATGCAACGGTGATATCGGCTTGATCCTCTGCGTCTACTACGTCATATGCAATGCCGGCTTTGTCAAGAAGCATTTTTGCCATTCTACAATTAGGACAGGTCTTTGTGGTGAAAATGGTTATTTTATCAAGAGTTAAAGCACGATCTGTGCTTTGTGCGGTTTCAATTGTATTTTCCGAAGTTTTTACTCTCTTGCATACGCTTGTTGCGACGTCGTATGTCTTACGATCTGCAAATTCTTGAGTCTTACCGTCATTCCAATTTTGTACGGGACGATAGTAACCGGTGATACGGCTATAAATTTCGGTTGTTTTGCCACAAATAGGACATTTTGAAACTTCGCCTGCTATATAGCCGTGATCGGTGCAAACCGAATATGTTGGGCTTAGCGTGTAATATGGCAATTTATAATTCTCTGCAATTTTGCGTACCAAGTTTGCAGCAGCCCTCCAATCGGGAAGCTTTTGTCCTAAAAATGCGTGGAATACGGTACCCGACGTATAAAGCGTTTGCAACTCGTCTTGAATATCAAGAGCTGTGAATATATCTGAGGTGTAACCTACCGGTAAATGCGAACTGTTTGTATAATAGGTTGTTCCATTTTGATTGGCAAAAATCATATCCGGATATCTCTTTTTATCGTGTTTAGCCAAACGGAATGATGTGGATTCTGCCGGAGTTGCTTCAAGATTGTATAAATCTCCATACATTTCTTGGTAGTCGGATAGACGAGTTCTCATATGGTTCAAAACCTTCTTTGTAAACTCTTGAGATTCTTTGTTTGTTAAATCCTTTCCAATCCACTTTGCATTTAGACAAGCTTCATTCATACCGACTAAACCAATGGTAGAAAAGTGATTGTTGAAGGTTCCTAAATATCTCTTTGTATATGGATATAAACCTTTTTCCAATAGTTCAGATATAACGTTTCTCTTAACTTTCAAGGAACGTGCGGCGATATCCATCATATGGTCTAAACGATCAAAAAACTCTTCTTCATTTTCGGATAAATAAGCAATTCTCGGCATATTGATTGTTACAACACCGATTGAACCTGTGCTTTCACCGCTTCCAAAGAAACCGCCCGACTTCTTTCTCAATTCTCTTAGGTCCAAACGAAGTCTACAACACATACTGCGAACGTCGCTTGGTTCCATATCGCTATTGATATAGTTTGAAAAATATGGTGTACCGTATTTAGCGGTCATTTCAAATAATAATTTGTTGTTTTCTGTTTCCGACCAATCGAAATTCCTTGTGATGCTGTATGTAGGAATAGGATATTGGAATCCTCTGCCGTTGGCGTCGCCCTCAATCATAATCTCGATAAACGCTTTATTTATCATAGCCATTTCTTTTTCGCAATCCTTGTAGCAGAAATCCATTTCCTTGCCACCTACGATACAGTTGAGATTAGCAAGATCGTTGGGTACAACCCAGTCAAGGGTTATGTTCGTAAACGGCGCTTGTGTACCCCATCTACTTGGCGTATTTACACCATAGATAAAGGATTGAATACATTGCTTAACTTCTTTGTAAGTAAGATTATCAACTTTAACGAACGGAGCTAGATAGGTATCGAAAGATGAAAAAGCTTGAGCGCCTGCCCATTCGTTTTGCATAATACCTAAGAAGTTGACCATTTGATTACACAAAGTTGATAAGTGGCTTGCAGGAGCGGATGTGATTTTTCCAGTAATTCCGCCTAAACCCTCTTTGATAAGTTGTTTTAGCGACCAACCTGCACAATAACCTGTAAGCATTGACAAGTCATGAATATGGATATCTGCATTACGATGAGCGTCTGCAATCTCTTTATCGTAAACTTCGCTTAGCCAATAGTTGGCAGTCAATGCGCCCGAGTTATTCAAAATCAAACCGCCGACAGAATAGGTAACCGTGCTGTTTTCTTTAACTCTCCAATCGTTGACTTTGAGATAATCATCCATTGTCTTTTTGTAGTTGATAACGGTAGCTTGAATATCACGAATACTCTCATGATTTTTACGATAAAGAATGTATGCCTTGGCAACAGAAACAAAGCCTGCTTGAATAAGTACGACTTCAACACTATCTTGAATATCCTCAACGTTAATTAATCCGTCCTTTACCTTGCTTGAAAAATCTGCGCACACCCTTAGAGTGAGCATATCCAAAACAGAATCATCTTTTGGGGTTTTGGTTGCTTCAAATGCTTTCGACATAGCAACCTTAATCTTGTTAATATCAAAATCAACTATTTCATTATTACGCTTAACTATTCTATACATAAGTATCTCCTTATACTTGAACCAATGTGGCTCTTTTGTCTTAATGTTCACCAACGATTATAACCAAAATGGAAAGGCTTTGTCAATAAGAAAAATTGGTTATTTTTTGTGGTAAACACTATATATTGGATATATACAGACTAATAACCACAATATATTGTGTTTAAAAATACTAAACTTATCACGATAAAGTTCATAGACGATGTGTACAGTACATTTTGTGTCTAAAAATAAAGGGTAGATTTTTGGGGTTAGTAGCACAAATTAATCGTAAAATGCGATTTTTAACAATAGCTAATTGGGTAGATTTTTGAACAATTTGAGATGATTTTTGTTAAATAAAATTAAACACCAAACTTAATAATTAGGACTAATAACGGCGGATTTTTGTGTACAAAATAGATAGGCGAACATATCTTTATCACTAATAAATTTTAAGGCAAAACGCTTTGAAATACTTGTTTTTCCTTTGTCGGCGTACGGCAAGTACGCCTCGGTCGATCAAAACTGCGTATTTCTTTGTGTTTTATCCTTAAAATTTACTTCGTACTTTGGTACAGTCGGTGGTG
>CALYRM010000047.1 GCA_945482995.1 uncultured Clostridia bacterium
GTTACGTCATTTCGAGCGTAGTCGAGAAATCTCTATCAAATCACTGACTTATTTCAAAGCAAATGAGCAGTTTGTCAATTAAATAATTGTGCATAAACCAAAATGACATTTTTAAGATTGCATTGTACCCCGTTTTAATGATCACTCGAACAACGCTTTCGATGACAGCCCCACGGCTATCACATTGCACGTTGCGCATTATATAAAGGTGCTGTGGCTTTTAGTATTAAGTCTTGACAAATGCTTAGACCAATTATATAATTTATAATAGATTATTTTATTGTTTTTTTTAGGAGAAGCTATGAGTAAACTCAAATTCGGACAAATATTATTACAAAACGGATACGTAACTCCCGACCAATTAAAGCAAGCAAGGGATATGACTATTAAAAATCCAAGAATGAGCATTTCCGAAACACTAATCTCAATGAATGTAACAGCGGAAATCAACATTTTGAGTGCTTTGGGCGAGAGAATGGGCTTAGAAGTTATCGAAGGTAATATTTTTATATCGGATAACGATGTAATTAAATTAGTTCCCGAAAAAATTGCACGCAAGCATAATATTATTCCATACAAAATCAGAGAGGATGGCAGACTTGTAGTTGTCACAAGAGACCCAACCAATATGGAAATCGAACTTGACGTTAAGGCAAGTTCGGGTAGAGACGTGTACTTTGCTTTAGCTACCAAAAAATCCATTGAGGACGCAATAGAAAAGTATTATGCGAACATAAGCGCCCAAAATATTGCAGGCGAAGTTGAGGATGAACAAGAAGATAGTCAACAGCAAAACGACATCGATTCGAGAGTAGATAGCGCGCCGATAGTTAAATTGTTGAATACCCTTGTTCAACAAGCATACCTTAGAAAAGCGTCGGATATTCACATAGAGCCGTTTAAAGACGTAGTTATTATTCGTATGAGAATGGATGGCGATTTGCAGGAGTATATGCGTATAACCCCGAGCACTCATCGCAGTCTTATTACTCGTTTAAAAATTTTGTCTAACATGAATATCGCAGAAAAGCGTATTCCTCTTGACGGTAGATTTGATTATACCTTTGAGGGCGTAACCATTGATATCCGTGTATCTACTCTTCCTACAGTATACGGCGAGAAGGCGGTTTTGCGTCTTTTAGGAACAGCGTTAGGCAAACAAGTAGGATTGCACGAATTAGGAATGACTGAAGAAAACGTAAAGGTTTTCGAGCATATATGCAATGCGCCAAACGGAGTTGTTTTGGTAACAGGTCCTACCGGTAGCGGTAAATCAACGACCTTGTATACCGTTCTTAGCGAACTAAATAAGCCTACTCACAATATTACCACAGTTGAAGACCCTGTAGAAAAAAGAGTTATGGGCATTAACCAAGTACAGATAAACGAAAAAGCCGGTATGACATTCGCCGCCGCTTTAAGAAGTATTCTTCGTCAGGACCCCGACGTAGTTATGGTCGGTGAAATCCGTGACTTTGAAACTGCTGAAATCGCAATGAGAGCCGCTATCACAGGTCACTTAGTTTTGTCAACATTGCACACCAATGACGCTTGCGCAACAATTGCACGTCTTATCGATATGGGAATAGCGCCATACCTTGTAGCTGCCGCTGTAAACGGAGTATTGGCACAAAGACTTGTAAAAAGGTTATGTCCGAAATGCAAAAAACTAAAAGAACTAACTCTTGACGAAAAAAGAATTATAAATGCTCCCGACATGCAGACAGCGTATTATCCCGTTGGTTGCGCTTCATGTAACTATACAGGTTATTCGGGCAGATTTGCTATTCACGAAGTCTTAGAACTGAATACCGAGCTAAGACAAATGATTACCAAGAATGCAAGCACCGATGAAATAAGAGAATATGCTTCAAAGCACGGAATGGAATTTATGGATGAAAATATCCGTAGAAGAATAAGAGAGGGCGATACCTCGATTGAGGAGTACGTACGCACAGTATTCACAATGGCTTAAGAAAAAGAATTGTCCGAAAGGACAATTTTTTTATGTGCAACGTGCAATGCTGTGGCTAGAATGCAAGTCATTTTTATCTAAACGATACTGTGGTTTATACACAAAAAACGGTTCGGGAAAACAATCATTCTTCAGTCAAACAAGTATTATTTCTTCGACGTTGGTCAGGATGACGATTTTTATTGCTAAAATTTTTATTGCTAATTATAAACAATTCCCTCTTTTTTAAACTCGCTTGCCTTTCCTATTCCCCAAAACAATTTATTAGAAGCGTTTTGAATAAAGCTTTCCCAGTCGTTAGTGTTGAATATATATTTGCAGGCAATTTTCATTAAAAACGGCGTGATTTTTATTCCTTCGGCGTTAAACGTAACTTGTACGTTTTTCTTTTCTATATCGGTATCGAAACAGAATACTGCGTTGACTTTACTTCCCTTTAGCCCTGCAAGTTTTGTTAAAAAATTTTGTTTTTTAATATCGATTTCCACGTTTAATTTTATTTTTGCGTGGTTCCCGGTTCCAAATACTTCTATTTTTGTTATTTCGCTTTTTATATCTATGGTGGATAGGCTCAATGCAGTTTTTTCAACCAAACTTGCCAAATCGATGTATGATAGTTCGAATTGTTCATTAACAACGTTATCGCAAGCCAAAAAATAATCAATATTTATATTTCCGTCTTGAATTAACGGAGTGTCTGCAAATATTTCACATAGATTATCATTGATTATTTTGCCGTCATAGGTGTAATTTATGGTATAATTTGTATTTGTGCTGATTACGTCAACCGAAGGTTGTTCCGAGAATGTAATACTTTTGAATACAAATATTATCAATGCAAATATGGCAAGCAGGATTTCATTAAGTTTCATATATTTATTTTTTACAGCATTGACAAAATATATCCCGAAAGATTATAATAAATATAATGAAAAATATGCGATGTTTAAAAAATAAAAAAGGCTTTACTTTGGTTGAGCTAGTGGTAACTATAGCAATTCTTGCCGTTTTAGGTACGATAATTGGTATAAGCGCTTCTTTTTTTGTGCGTAAGGCCAACGAAAAAAATCAACAGACAGCTTTTGAAACAGCATATAATTCCATTCAGTCAGCGCTTGTTGAAAAGAATTCGGGATTTAGCACGTACGGATCCCTTCAAGAAGCCTTTGAAGCTGTTTTAGACGATAGAGTAAGAGACTGCAAACAGTATTTAAGAGGAGAGAAGTACACAGCGCCGACTGCTGATAACCCCGACGGCTACTATATTGTTTGCCGTCCCAAAGAAAAAAAGAATCCCGAAACCGGTCAAATCGAAGTAATGGGGGATGAATGGTCGTTAGACGTTTTGTATTACGTCAAAGAGGGCAATCTATGGTATTTTGATTCGACGGGCAATTTATGGAAAAATAACGAAAGAGTAAATAATTAAGTTTTGTGCTTTGCACGTTTTACATTAAGCCAAGGTTTCCTAAACCTTGGCTTTTATTATCCTTAATATAAATGTCATCCTGAGCGAAGCGTAGCGTAGTCGTAAGGATCTAAATCCTCATAAATGTCATCCTCAAGCGCTGTGCAACGGAGTCGTGAGGATCTTATCCTTGTTATGTCATTTCGAGCGAAGCCGAGAAATCTCATCCAAATTGTCATTTCGAGTGTAGTCGAGAAATCTAATCATTATAAATGTCATCCTGGGGGAAGCGTAGCGTAGTCGTAAGGATCTAAATCCTCATAAATGTCATTTCGAGCGTAGTCGAGAAATCTCAATATACCCATTGTCTTTTTTTTAATCGAGCATACGAAAAGTTGTTATAATATATTATAAATTGCGCGTTGCTTTTAATATATTATTTATATTAAATATAAATATATTTATAAAGACTATTGCAAATTTTTATCAATCGTGATAAAATAAAATATATTATTGTGGATGATTGTTCACGAATAATGAGAGGTGCTAATATGTCAAGATTGAAATTATGCTTAGTAGTCTTAATTATAGTTTTAGCAATCGGTATCACCGCAGGTGTATCGGTTGCGTTTGCCGCCGAACCGGATTTGTATATCGAAGTCGATATTTCTTTAACCGGTGATTCCGTTTTGCACGAAGATGCGGTGGCTCAAGCTAAATATTGGGTAAGTACTGACAAAAAGACTTGGAAAGAAGCAAGCGAGTTTCAATCGTCTTGGATTGACCTTGTTTATTTCAACGAAGAAGATATGTCACGAATTGGCACAGTTGCACCAACCGCAGTAGGCAAATATATAGTAAGAGCGATAGTGAATGGTAGTTATAACAAAAATAATTATTTTCTATCTTCAACTAAATTGACCGAAGGTTTGGTTTTGTCAAGCTTCTCTTATCAAGTCGTTTATGAAAATCTTGCAGTTATTTTTGCACCGAATAAGAACGTAGATTATCAAGATGGCTTTAACTATGCGAGTGTTGTATTTGACGGAACAAAGGTTTACTACAAGGGCGAACAACTAGCAAAAGATACCGATTACACCGTTGAATTAGCCATGCTGAATGGCGAAGCATACGAAAACGTAGCCGAAGCTATCAACCCCGGAATGTATAGAGTTACCGTAAGGTTGAATGAATTATATCTTGGCGCAAATATAACGACTGACGCACAAAAATCATTTGTAAGCACTTTTGAAATAGTTAATTCTCTTGCTAATGCGGTTAAACTTTCTAGTGGCAAAGTTTACGAGGATATGTACCAATCTGACGAAGCAATGAGAGCAGATTATTATACCGTTAAGTACGAGGGATTAATAACAACAGAAGCTTTTAAAGATAAATACACTATAAGCTATTTGTCGGACAATAAAACAATAAGTGCGCCAACGCTTGTCGGCGATTATACTGTAAGATTCACTTTCACAAGCAATATTGACGTGTACGGTATTACGGCGGGCGATTTTATTGATTTACCATATACTATTCATAAAAAGCCATATTCGGTTACCGCATTTGAAAGCACTGCGCCCACAACGGACGGATATTCTCTTATTTATCAAGGCAAAGCTATTGCAATAACACCCAAGTTCGACAAAAACTTGAAAATAGATCCCGAAAAAACCGCTTATTACAAATATAACGATTCAGGCGCAAAAGTTCAATTAACTTATGGCGAGCTTCCTACCGAAATTGGCAGATATCAAGTAAAATTCTATATTGATTTGACAAACGGCGATATCACAAGCGAGGAAATTTTTGGTGTCGACGATAAGGATTACGCCATCACCAATAAAAATAACGAATTGGTTTACGAGTTCCAAATTATTCCGAGAATGAGTGTAAACTTTGCGTCAAACTACGACGGGGAACAAGGTTTTTCTTCTATTGTCGATTACACGGGCAAAAGGGCAAAAGTGATTAATTCCTTGCAGGATAGCACCTTAGCGGACATCCCCGTGGAATTGTATTCGATTGAATATTATGATTCCGATTGGAATATCACCGACGCTATTATCCCGGGCGAATATACCGCAGTTATCACTTTTAATATCAACAACGAAACTAAGACCTGGACAAATGGCGCTACTGTAATTCAAGACCAAACCAAACTATATTATAATTTCAAGGTTGCAAAAAGACAAGCCACAATAACCGCTAAAAAGGTTAGCGGCGGTATTTTGTTGAACTTCGGACCTAGAGAAATCCAACCCTCCGATTACGACGTTAAATATTATAGATTTGAAAATAATCTCAATTACAGCTCAACTCAAAGCGAATTGATAAATGTTGCAGGGTTATATCATATTTTAGTAAGCTTTAAAAACAATCATTATGATTTAGGCATTGAAAACGGTGATGTGTTTGTTTTGGATTATGAAAATAAGGCTGAAGGTTCTCTTGACATTGTAACCTTGTCGTTAGATAACGCTATTGATACAGGTAGCGGTTACACTATTAAGTATGACGGAAATATCAAGAATGTAAATATTTACTTTGACAACGTTTCCGACGAACTTATCCAAAGCCTGAATTATTCTTTCTACTACCAAAAACTGAATAGAAATGGCAATGCTGAACTTGAATCGGATTGGACTGTTTGCAACTATCCAAAAATGCCGGGCTATTATCGTGCTGTTATGGTAGTAAACTCAAGCAACATAAATTTCAATGCTAAAACAGGTGATAAATTAACATATTATTTTACAATCACGGCTCTTGACTTGACCTCAACGTTTACAGTCAAAATCGACGAGTACACAAAAGACCTAGTTTATGACAACAATCCAAACGGTAAAGATTTTAACGTTACCTTTACTTCAAACGGTAGACCTGTGATCATTGATAGCAGTCTTTACACCTTGCGCTATTCTAAAAACGTTGACGGCTCTTTCTCTACGTTTACTCTTGACAAACCGATAAATGCAGGCAACTATATAATTGCAGTATATTTCAATTATGGAACAGACGGCGCGTTTGAAAAGTACAATATCTTTACCGACGAGCCTACAATAATCAATCCCGAAGATTTCACTAGAGAGAATATGTCAGTAAGAAGTGTATTTAGTTCTGTTGTTAGAGTTGAAAAGCTTGTTTTGACAATTGTTGCGGGAATACCTGTTGAAGAAAAAGCAATGTATAGACTTGACGGCGGCGAGATTAAGCCGACTTACACCTATTACAAAACTAACGGATATTCAGATTTTACCAACTATCAAGAGCTTTTGGCTCAACTTCAAAATAAAGGGGACAAAGCGCTAACTTTTATCGGGGAAGAACACTTTGATTCCGAATTATTTACAGGTAGCCTAAATTCCATATCTTGCGATGACCTAGCAACCGAATCAAAAGAAACAGGACGATATGTAAATAATTTGTCCTTAAAGGCAGATATCCGCAATAATATAGTAATTGACAAAGTTCTATATAACCATGTAGGTGCAAAGGCTAACGGCGAATATACCGGCGAACTATATAACGCAAGCAAAAAATCCGACTACTCCTTGACAGTTCAATATTTAATCAAACCATTGCCTTTGATTATTAATTCCACCGAGTTGGAAAGTATTGTCGAAAACGGTTTCGCCGAGCATTATTATGGAAATACAGCTCCAATCACAGGAGATAAGTTGCTTTTCTCCACAGTAGACCAAGACGGCAATAAATACGAAATCAAAAATCAATTCCCCTCAATCTATAATAGCCTATCAAGCTATGTATCTCTTCGCTATTATAAGAGATTGACAGGTGGGTCAGTAATCGAAAATAACGCTATATTTGTTACCGATTCTATGGGTAATCCGAATTATGATTTAGGCACAGTCGAAGGTTACTTGTTCAATGCAGGCGATTATTCTTTGAAAATTACTTTTGAAGATAACAATCATTCGGAATACAAGAATTTTACCCTTGTAAACGGTAAGGACGAAAACGGAACATCCGTCAATGGAAATCACATTGAGGGCTTAAACTACGCCGATATTGAATTTACGGTAAAAACCGCCAACACTCTTAGAGTGGTGTTTGAAAGAAATTTCAATAGCTTTGTTTATGATGGCAATGCAAAGTCATTTTCAATTAAATTTATGTCGGGCAATAATGAAGCTATCATTGCTGATTCTATGTATTCGATAACTAAATACAAAATTGAAAATGGAGTTGAAACCGTTTGGACGAATTCTTTATACCCGAATGATATCGGCGAGTATGCAATTCAAATCAAATTTAGCGACAACTTGTATAGCTATAAAATCGAGCAAGGTGAAAATTCAGGTGAATATTGGGGTAGTAGCGCTTATATCGAAAAACAAGATTACGTTAAATTCTACTATTCGATAAAAGATCCACTTTATTTGGGGTGGAGCTTCACCAAGGGTAATGAAAATCTCTCGATTGAAGAAGTGTTTAAGCAAAAATATACGGGCGAACGTCAAGAATGCGGAATTAGATTTTTTGACGCAAGTAATCCTAGTATTACCGTAAATTTGATTAACAATATCGATTATACAATTTGGTATTATCAAACGAAAGACGGCGAAAGCTATACTAAGCTTTTATCTGCTCCTTCGGAACCGGGAAAATATGTTGTGGAATTGGTATTTTTAAGAACACTTTACGATTACAAGGTAAGCGATGAAAAGGGCATTCCATATAGCTACGTTGACGCTCAACAACATGAAGATAGGTTTGGTCAAAGTCTTTCTACTGCGATAAATAATATATTATCTTCAAATTTGATTGACGAGAAACGTTATTTGAAAGTAGAAATTATTCCGACCTCTATTTTGATAGGGGACGTAACCGTTTTGGATAAATCTTTTGACAATACCGCAAGCGCAATCTTAAATGGTAAGTGGAACGTCAAGGTTGACGGCGAGGGCGTTTTGGTTGATAGCTACTATAATAAGATTAATGAATTGTTGAATGGTAGAGTGATCGCTATGTTCGACGGAATCGGAGTAGGCGAGCATACGGTTAGTTTATATTATAGATTTTTAGCGCCCGACTCAACTAGCGTACTATTGAAGTTACCCGAGACAAAGGATATTGTGGGTACTACAAGTTATCAATTTATCAAGGACGGTATTACAAACATTAAAAATAGCGAGAATTATTCTTTGGTAATGCAAGAATTAGACGCTTTTGAAGCTTTGGTAGACGAAATATCGGCATGCTACAATCTAACCTTTGCGGACTTGACGGCAAGTATCACAAGTCATGTGGTTATCATTAATCCAAAGCCTTTCATGAGAGAGTACGATCCTTTCTATAAGGATAGCGATAATCTTGAATTTAGTTATTCAGATGAATTGTTGGTAAGCCTTGTTGATTCCGAACAAATATTTGTTGGCAATCTTTCCCGTGAAAACAGCGAAACCGAAAATAAGGTTGGATCATACAGGATATTATTGGGAACTTTGTCCTTAAAAGATATTGCTATTACGTTATCAAACGGCGAAGTTTGCAAGTTAAACGAATGCTTTGCTTTGAATTTAAACGATCGTACGGTGTATTATACAATTAGTAAACGAACAATCACGGTTAAAATCACCGACGGTTTATCAAAATACTATGACGAGGACGATCCCGACATGGTATGTGAAGTGACAACCGGTAACTTGATTAGCGGAGACCGTTTGGTCTATACCGGCGAAAATAAGCCGATAATACAGTACGGAGATAAAAAGGCAAGACACGACGTAGGTAGTTATTCTATAAGCATATCTCCCATAACGATAAAAGACAGCCAAAACACTGACGTTTCTTCTAATTACAAAATAATTCCCGTAAAACAGGAATTTACAATTTTGCCGAAAGCTATTTCTATCTTTGTTCAAGAAGTTACGGGCATTGATTATACTAAGAACTTCTACGCTATCTATGCGCTCAACGCTACCGACAAACAATATGTAGTGCAGTATGACAAAAACGGCATAAAACTGCCGTATACCTTCAACGAAGGCTTTAGATTAGACGGAAGCTTTGGTTTGGAACAGGTTGCAGACACCAATCCTATGGTATGCGCAAAATATAGAATTACCTTAGGTAATATCGGTGTAATCGACCAAGACGGAAAGAACGTAACCTCAAACTACATTTTATCTCAAAGCAACGTCGCTTATTATACGATTATGAAGTATAATTTGGTGCTTGAACTAAGCGGAGAAAGCTACAAAAAGACTTATTCTTCACCCGATCCAATAATAGCGTTAAAGCAAAACGATAAATTCCCGTTGCCTGCAGGGTGCGCGCTTCGTGAAGATTCTTCTGCCACAAGAGCCGAAGGGGAAACCGTTGGTAAATATGAAATCAAGAATAACGATTCATCTAAAATCTATATCGTTGATTCCGAAAGCGGAGAAATCATCACAAAATACTTCTACATTGTAATCAGAAACGAAAAGAACGTACAGTTCGAAATCGAAAAATATCTCTTAAATGTATCGGTTAAAGAAGAAACCTTTGTTAAGGGCGATAGCACGATTATTGGCGAATTGCGTTTCAAAGATGCGGACGGAAAGAATGTTCCACAAAGTGTTTTGGATAAATTATCTGTAACTTTTGATCCTATTATTCTTGATAATCCTGTTGAAGGAATAAATACAGTAATACCAACATATTCGGATAACGTTGTTGATTCCAATTTTGAAATTGTAACCGAAACAGGTGTAATAACCGTCATTTTCCCGGAAAATAACGTAACGTATAAGACAATTGATAAAGACGACAAAGTAATGAAGTCGAATTCGTTTATACTCGTTGACGGAAAACTATTAGAAACCAAACAAATGTTTTTAGCTTCTACCGATAACGGAAAAAACCCAACTAAGATGATAACAATCACCATACCTGTGGACAGCGAATTGTTCGGAAAAGAGCTTTACGTCGTTGCTGTTCGCTCAAATGGTAAGTATGAGATGCTTAAAGCAAATGTTGCTGACGGTGCTATTGTCGTTACTGATGACGAATTTAATTACATAATGGTTTGCTCGTTAAAGGTATGGCCATATTACTTAATTGGCGGTATTGTGTTATTTATTATTTTAGGATTAGTGGCATTCCTTTTAGGTAGGCTCGCAAGGCGTAAACGCCGTAACGGTGCAAAAGCGATCAATTTCAGAAAGGTAGCAAAAGAAAAAAATAGGAAAGTAAAGTTAGTTGAAACAGGCGGTTATAAACCTAATGCTGAAGCAAACCTTGAGGGAAACGACTTAGACGATATAGTTGATGTCGCACCAAGCGGAAGGGTCAAGCTTGATTCCATAAACAAACCTGCTAAAAAGGATAAAAAGAACAAAGCCGATGATGATAAAAAACGAAATGAATCACCCAATGTTCATCAGGCGGAAACTGTGGAAACTACACCAATAGCACCTATTACCCAACCAAAGGCAGAAACGCCAAAGGCAGAAAAACCAAAGGTTGAAACGCCAAAGGTGGAAACGCCAAAGATTGAATCTTCCGACGACGAGATAGTAATTGCGCCGTCAAGAAAATTAGGTGAAGATACAATATTGGCGGACGCAAATGATGAAGTGAATAATAACGTAGCACCTACTTCTTCAAACGATGACGAAATTATTATTTCCACGTCAAGAAAACTGTTAGGAGATGACGATGAATAAGGTTCTATCGCCTTATTCAATGGGCAACCCAAGGTTTGATGACATTTGACAAACAATGAAATCTGCCCTAAAGGACAGATGAAATCCACTTATGTGGATGAAATCACTGCGTGATGAAATCCGCTTTTAAGCGGGTATTGGACTGCGTGATTAAATAAAACGTAACGTAACAAATAAAATAACAACACCATAAAAATCAATTCATCCAAAATTGAACATTGAACGTTGCACATTTGCTATTGTGCATAGCACCATAGCATTAATGTCATTCTCAAGCGTTGTGTAACGAACTCAACGTGACGGAACTATAAAGAATTACCCAATATAATGGAGAAATATCTATGAAAAAATTATTATCAATACTAGTACTATCGATTTTTGCAATGTCTCTTTTGTTGACAGTCGCTTGTAACAAAACACCGTGCGAACATAACGTCGAAGAATATCTTACCGATACCTCGACTTGTGTTTCAAAGGGTTTAGCCACGGGAAAATGTACAAAATGCGGTGAAACCGTAACGGTCGAGATTCAAGCTCACCATAAGTATGACGAAGACAACGTTTGTACAATATGCGGTTATGAAAGTTGGGACGGTACATATATTCCGGAAATATCGCAATTAGGGGAGTATGCTCAAAGATATTTGCCTAATATTCAAGCCGATTCTTACGTTGATTTTGCAAAAACTATTGATATTGATTTGAATGAACACCCCGACTTATACGATTCAGGAATCTTTTGGTGTTACTATGACGAAGAAGCAGGGATAGTAAAAGAAGTAAGTATGCGTGATACCGAAAAAATTGACGAGCTTATCGAAAAAGGTTACATTGACGGAAGCAAGCCAACGACCATATTTACGCATGGATTGGGTGTTGATACCTACCAAAAGGTATATGATGCAGAGGGCGAAGAAGTAATGTGTTGTAATATATATGACGCAGCTCCAAACGTCTTAGATCCAAATGATCCGATTTATGCGGATTATATAGAAGAGTCAAGCGGTAAAGTAAACCTAAATCTTGTTTATTTAAAGAACGGCTATAACGTAATTAATTTCTCATATAGAAGATTTGCCGACGAATCGGGAATAAACAAAAAAGTTGTCCAATCGGACGGCAAAGAATACGATATGGGTTATGCTAACAACATGGTTACCGAAGCAAAGGTTTATTCGACTGAAGGTCCTACGGGAATGAGATATCGTTATGAATCGGGTAACTTTTCGGATGGTAAACTTTCGGACGGATCTAGTGATGCTACCGATAATGAAACAGCCGTCGTAAGACCCGACTTAGATTTCACCATAGCCGAATACTATGCAGCCGAATATGTAAGAATGGTTAATTATATGGTAGGAAAGGGCGTGTTTGACGAAAATTTCACCATTCAATGTTCCGGTCATTCAATGGGTGGCGTGGTTACTGTGGTAGGCAATTATCTAGTGTCCGAACTTATCAGAGTAGGTCAAGTTCCCTCATATTATCTTGCAGATAGAATTATACTTGGCGACTCATACTTAGGCGTATATACAAATTATAAAGAAAACGTTCCCGACTATAAAGATTTAGAAACCGAGTCTCAAAAAACAGCTTTACAAATGGCACAACTTGTTCATTTAGGCGGTGTAAAAGTTCATTGGACAGGGAAAAAACTTGATGGGTGCGGTAGCTTTGGCACGTATATTACCGCTCTTTATCAATTGAGCAAGGTTTACAACGTTCCTTGCGAATACTACGTAGACTTGTCGTTTTCATACTTTGCGTCTCTCCCTGCAGCCAATGTTAGACATTTAGTGTGGAGCTTGTGTGCAACACAAATATATAACATAAAATACAACTGTAATACGCACAATGCAATCAGAGAGTATAGAGTTGCGAATATAATTGAGGGATTGACTTCAAAGACAGCAGATGGTACTATCGCGGTATGTTCAACCTTATCTGATGACGAAATAAGAGCACGCACAGGGAAAATATATTATCAAGTAAGAGGTAATAACACCCCGACGTTATCGGACGATGTTTTTGAAATAAGAACGATTGAAGAAATGAAAAAGTAGAGTAAAATCACAATAAAAAATACGGAAGCGTACCGCTTTCGTATTTTTTTTATCAATTGTGACGTCATTCCTATCAACATTGTCATTCCTATCCACATTGTCATCCTCAAGCGTTACGTAGTGGAGTCGTGAGGATCTAATTGACAGCACCGCTGTCATCCCGAGCAACGTCGAGGGACCT
>CALYRM010000048.1 GCA_945482995.1 uncultured Clostridia bacterium
GGGGAAAATTTGTTAATGAAATACATTGATATTAAAAAGGATGCCCTACGGCTGATGGGAGTAACGCCGATAAACGTAAACGGAGATTACAGCATAACCGAAACAAAGGAATACGTTGTTTCTATGAACGACAGCATATTAAGGGCAATAGATAGGATTTGTGCTTTGGGACAAATCCCTCCAAAAACCTACCCACTTCCCAAGGTTGCAACTTCTAGTTTTTATACGTTTTCGAAAGAGGACTTTGAATTTGACGGCGAAATAAAGGCAATCAAGAAATTAAAAGGCGATATAGTTGAAGATATTCCATTTGTTCGCTTAGATGATAAAATCTACGTTTACGTTGAAAGCGACGACGTAGTTTTTATCGAATACTACCCATATTTCAACAAAACTATTGACGATAATGCCGAGGTTGATTTACCCGATGGCTTGGCGAGAATAATACCGTATTTTGTTAAAGCCGATTTGTACGAGGACGAAGAACCGCAACTCGCTGCGCTATCAAGAAACTTGTTTGAAAAATACCTTGAAGAATACAGTTTATCGCACGAACAAACGTATAGAAGTACCAAAGTAGTGTATGGGGTAGATTAACTACTTGATTTTTTATTTATGGTAGTGCAACGAAAAAATAATCTAATCCGTATTAAAATGAAGAATGAATAAGGGAGTCGCTAACGTTAATGATTTTTTTTTTAGCGAACCCATTACTTGGTGATTGTATGGTGTAGAGTGTCATTCTTCGATTTTGCTTTGACGGACAATATGGATTGCAGGTTGAAAAAGTACGTTGTACTTTTTAGCTCTATGCATTGGTATATAAAGGGGGAAAATGAGAGTAAGTACAAATTTATCAAAAACGGATAGAAAAACACTATATATAGATAACCTTGAGGGCGTCGATTTAAGACGCGGAGACGATCTAAAAAGAGCGGATAACGTTAAAAACCTAATTAACAAGAACGGAAAAATTGTAAAAAGAAACGGTTGGAAAGAGATACATAAGTTTGACAACAAAATTGATTGGCTTTGCGGTGTTTCAATAAAAGGCGTTGACTATTTACTTGTTTATTCAAATAAAAATTTTTATCTTTTTAATGACAAAACTCTTCTAAATATAACTTTGCAAACTGCAGAAGAGTTTAGAGTTGACGCCGAGAAGTTACAATCGGGCAAACTTGAGGTAATAAAAAAAGACGACGTTTATTACATTTTAGGAGCTGGCGAGTTTCTTATGCTTGGTGATTTTGGAAAAGGAGTCGAGCTTAGAAGCGTAAGAAAATGTGCCTATATTCCAACTACGACAATAGGAATTACACCTAACGATCAATGCGTGTTTTTGTTGGATAAATCAGTTGACGATATGAGCCGTGGTATTTGGTACGTTAAGACTTCCTTAGGGTACGAGCAGGTAGCGTTGACTGACGAAAACCCGAGAGATCCTGCCACTTCGTATTACAATAGAATTGCCTCGTATCAACTGCCACCGACAAAATTGGAAAGCGAAAATCTTTTGTCGCCGTATAGAAAAAACACACTTTTAGGAGTAAGCGGACAAAGTCGATATAAGTTGGATTGTGATAACGTTGCCTTTGACGAAAGAAACGTTGTAAAAATTAAAGCCCTTGAAAATAACGACCTTAACGTATATGAACTTCATGAGCGAACAAATTATAAGGAAAATCGTTATTTTGAAGTGGGGGATAATCTAAAAGGATTAACTATAAACGTAACGGCAAATAGCGAGGCTGTGTACTGTTCGGGACTTCAAAACGGGCTAACCAATAAAGGAAAAGTGGTATTTTCAGGCAGCAACATTGAATGTTTTTGGTATAGTAACGGTATTACCGAGCTTGGGTGGAATTCCTCGAAGTTAAAACTAAAATATCTAAACACGGCAGGTGAAACGATAGAAACAGTCATTGCCGAGGCAAGCCGAAGCAACGTTTATAGCGCTTATTCGGTAACATACCTAGCGCAGGATATAGAATTGAACAAGGAGAACGACATCATTATTGATTCTATTTCGGTTCATGGAAGTATCGATAAATACGTAAAAGCCACACTTAAAGCGTTTGTTACTCCGCTAGTCGACAAAAACCAACAAGATTGGGGGTCGCTTGACCACAAGAGGGGAATAATCTTTTTAAGGAAATCCGCAATTAGCGCAGACGGTAGCGATAACATAGAGGTAACGTTTAGGCCCTTAGAATCTAACTACCGAGAGGACGTAATCGATTGCTGTACCATTGGCGCGAAGTTTGGCGTGGACGGAAACACCGATAGGCTTTTTGTAAGCGGTAACAAAGATTATCCCAACGTGGATTTTGCTAGTGAAAGTGAAGATTTTACCTACTTTCCGATAGACTACGTATACAAATTCGGACTTGACACCACGCCCATTGTGGGTTACGCAAGACTGAATGACGATACCCAAGCGATATTCAAAAGTTCGGCTGGAGATGAGAGCAATGTGTATTTACGTAAAGGAAAGTGGACTACAAAAACCGTTAACATATATGGCAACAGTTTGACCTTTAACAAAGCCGAATTTATATTAAAAGGAAACTTTCTAACCATTGGTGCGACAAATTCACATTCCATTAGTTATCTTGACGGCGAACCAATCTATTTGACCGAAAAAGGGGTGTATTCTTTAAAAACAGTAAGTGATTTATCCGAAAGCTATAAAATATCGGTTAATAGAGGTGCAGTTGTCGACAATGAAATTATCGACAATATGGAATACTTTAATAATGCGGTAACCTACGACAACAACTACTGTTTGTCAATAGGCGATAAACTATATATTGCAAAATCAAATAGCTATTTTTACGAAAACGGCGTAAAACAATATAATTGGTGGATATGGGACAACATTCCGTCAAGTTGCCTAGCCGAATATCGTGGCGAACTGTATTTCGGAACGGCTGAGGGAAGAATTTGCAAATTTACAAACGAGTTTTCGGATATCTACTATAACCACATAGCAAAAGGTGAAATGACAATTGACGCCGATAAAAAGGTAATTGCCTATAATGAAGGAATAAAAATCAACTTAGGCGATAAAATCCTTTTTAATGAGTCGCTTTTTATGGAATTATATTCGGAAGTTGAAGTAATTGAGGGCAAAATTTTAGTAACCGACACAAAAAATCTATCAAATGAATTTGTATATATCGATAACAATATCGACACAGGTTTAGAAACGGGGGTTGAGTATCAAATAAGAAATATCGATTACTATAACAACACGTTTGAACTGTATAAAGACGGAAGGAAAGTTGTGCCAACAAAGGGCGGATTTAGGATTTCTTTGTGCGTAGCACAAAAAGAGTTGGAAGTCGATAAATTAAGATTTTCGATTGACGCATCGAAAAACGATCTTTTGAGTTTGAAATACAGGTTAAAAAAAGTTAAATTCATTGATTATATGGGTGTTGCCCAAGAAAGTTCGCCAACAGGCAAGGTGATAGTTAAAAAGCCGGTTGTCGCTTTGTGGAAAACGGCAAAAGCAAATCTAAGTTATCCTACAATGCTAAAAACCGTCCACAAAGTCGGTTTGAATTTAGGAGACAGGACGACGGGGAAGATAAGGCTATTATGCGAATCAAAGTCACAGGTACTACGAGGCTTTGATATAGAAAAGGGAATAAATTTTATCAATCCGAATATGGCGGGTTTTTCATTTGACGGAAGCGTCACAAAGGAGTGTTTTGCAAGGGTTAAATTCAGAGAAGTCGGGTATTTATCGATAGTTATAGTATCCGAGGACGAAAGTAATTTTGAATTGTCGGGGTTTTCGATTGAATTCAGCCTGCTAAAATCAAAAAGGGGGATTTATTAGTGTATAAGATTAGTGATAATACAATTCAAGCGATAAAAAAAAAGACGCCTTGGGGGCATTCCGCTTCTCCCCAAGACGAGGGCTTGAACGAAGAAGAAATAAAAGGATTGTTCTATAAGGCGATAACCGACAGTAAAGATTCGGTTATATCCGAGATTAATAGAATTGTCGACGAAGCAAATAGAGAACTTGAGGTTATAGATAACGTTGATAGAATCGGGATGATTGAAGATTGCCATTTAGCGCCCGAGAAACAGCATTGGATGAGAGTAAAAAACATTTTGTTTATATATGGCGACGTCAAATTATATTCAGCGGAAGAGGTAGAAGCATTTAGCGACGTAATCAATATGAACGTTGGAAATAATACTTTATTTAAGGTAACCGCACCTTATAACGTTATTCCCGACGAAAACTTGACTGTCACCGTTCAAGATAAAACGTATTCGGGTTTGGAATTACTTAGAAACAGTGCGGAAGAAGCGTTAAACGGAAAATATTATTTTTATATTGCAATAAATAAGTCGGATGAAAGTGTAAATAATATTTCAATAAAATGGAATACCGTAGACGAACCGAAACAATTATTGGCGTTTTTTTCAAACGTCGGATCGGCAAGTAGTACCACTGAAAAGAAGTTGTTCTTTAAATATTCAGCCAATAGCAATGGCGATAATATGACTTCAAATTATAGAAAAGAGTTAAAATATTTAGGGTTAGCTTATAGTGAAAGTGAACCCGAATTAGCAAGTAGCTACACGTGGGTTCGGATAAAAACAAATCAAATGGTTTGGTATACAGCTACCGTATTAGTTAGTAGTTGGAATGGTGGAGCGTATCAAGATTATTATGTAAAAAATTTAAAAACGACATCGCACGTTTTTGTTACGTTTCCATCAAAATATTATGAAACTTGGGCAAAATGTGGATTGCGTTGCGAGGTAGTGGGACCCGAAACAATAAGAGTTCATTGTAAAGAAGCGCCATCTTTAATATTGATTCAATTGTTAATAGGAGATATGGACAATGATATTTAATCCTCTACCTGTTGTTTATTATAAAGAGCCACAATTCGAGGAATTGACTGTTACCCAAAACGGCGAGTATTTTCCATCTACCACGGGGGCAGGTATTTCCAAGGTTACCGTTGAAATCCCTCTTCCCAAGCTTGCAACTCCTGCAATTAGGCAGGTAGGAAACTTTATTTTAGTACTAAACGAAAATGGTTGGTGGGGGAATCGAGTTCACTTTTATAAAAATGACGCGTTTTTAATAACGGTATCATTTAAAAACTATTTAAATTTAGATACGGTTTTCGCCGAATTTGAAAGTGGAGATTTTAAAGTGTATATAACCTACGAAAAACCCGATACTGCCGAAAATGAACACGGGTTTGGTTCTAGTGAATTTTCAAATGTTATCGGGTGTCAGAGAAAGTATTATACCTCTTGTAATCTTGAATTTGCCGAAGATCACTTTATAGTGACAGGGGTAAACGATACTGATGTGGTGTCGCTTGTAATACCGCCTTTGGCAGAATTAAGTGATCAAGTTTATCCAATAACTGAAATTGCTGCAAACGCTTTTAGGGACTTAAAAAAAGTCACTTCGGTAGCCGGCGAAAGTATAGAAGTCATTGGTGAAAACGCTTTTTCGGGATGTGAAGTTTTGCAAACGGCTGAATTTCCCGTGTTGAAAAGAATAGTCGGGGAGTCGGTTTTTGCAGGCACGATGTTAAATGAATTAGATTTAAGTATGGTTGACACCATAATTTCGAGTAGCATGTTAATAAATAATACCGAAAGCGTAAAACTAACTTTGCCTACGTCAACAAGACAAAACTATATACCGCCATATTTATTCAATAAGGCGAAACTCGAAAACATTACGTTACCCGAAAATATTAGGAGAATAGACGAATTTGCATTTAAAGAGGCGACTATACAAATTTTAAACGTGTTGAGCAAGGACATAGTGTTTTCACCAAACGCATTTATTAGTTCACCCTTTGCGAATAATACGGGTATAGTATTTGTAGATTATACATGCTTAGCTAGGGTTCTTAGGGAAACCGAAAATCTACCGCTATTGGGTTGCGTCATAAACACCGAAACCGATATGACGATAGAAGGAATCCAAACTCTTAACGGAAAGAATTATGCTTTTCAACTGTTCTATTCGGCGGAAGACGCTTTTAATTTGTACAATCCGATTACCAACTCGGGCGAGAATTACAACTCTGTTGGCTATCAACAGTATTATGTAAGACTTACCGAAACTGTGTAAAAGTCAACAAGGTAAATGTCATCCTGAGCGTAGTGCAACGGAGTCGTAAGGATCTAATCCTTGTAATGTCATCCTTCGCCATCATGTCATGTCGACCGCAGTGGAGACATCTCATCCGCTTTGTCATCCTTAAGCGAAGCGTAGCGTAGTCGTAAGGATCTCATCCACTCTTTGTTGGAACAAAGAATGAAATCTGCCTTGATTGGCAGATGAAATCCCTACAGGATGAAATCACTTCGTGATGAAATCCGCATATCAGCGGGTTTTGGACTTCGTGATTGTATAGTGTAGTCATTCTCAAGCGTAGTGCAACGGAGTCGTAAGGATCTAATCCTTGTAAATGTCATCCTTCGCCATACTAATCGTCATTCCGAGCGAAGTCGAGGAATCTCATCCGCTTTGTCATCCTTAAGCGAAGCGTAGCGTAGTCGTAAGGATCTCATCCACTCTTTGTTGGAACAAAGAATGAAATCTGCCTTGATTGGCAGATGAAATCCCTACAGGATGAAATCACTTCGTGATGAAATCCGCCTTTCACGCGGGTTTTGGACTTCGTGATTGTATAGTGTAGTCATTCTCAAGCGTTGCGTAGCGTAGTCGTAAGGATCTCATCCTTGTAAATGTCATCCTGAGCGGAACGCAGTGAAGTCGTAAGGATCTCATCCATATTGTCATTCTGAGCGTAGTGCAACGAAGTCGAAGAATCTAATCCATTTAGAATATAAGAAAAGGGGGAAAATAACAATTAATGAATTTTACAGAATATTTTTATGAAAATTGGCTTGATAAGGTAATATCCATTGTCGGCGTGATAGTCGGCGTATTATCAGCAGTAGGAATTTCACTATCAAAAATAAAAGAAGCAATAAAAGCTTTTAGGTCAAGTAGCGAATTGGTGGTAAAAAAAGGTGATGAACTTCAAAATGCTAATCAAACGCAAAAAGCACTAAATGCAGATGTATTGAAACTATACGAAGAAGTACATGGTTTAATGAAAACTTGCGTTGAAATTGTTACCGAACAACAGTGTCAAAAAGAAGAATTTCAAAACGAGCTAATGAAAATACAAAAGGCGTTGCTTATTGCCTTTACCAACAATTCCGAACTTGTTAAAAAAGGACAAGCCGTTGAAATCAACAACGTAATAGGGGTAAAAGATGAAAAAGTTGAAGCTTAATGATAATGGTAAGCTGATAATTTTGTACTTATTGCAAATTTTAGTTATAATAGCGCCTGTATTAATTGTCATTATTCTAAAACGAGAAGAATATTTTACCAAGCCCGAAAAGGTTTTTTCGTTAAGTTTCGGCGCAATTATTGCACTAAGCATTGCCGTTTTGCAAATTATCGGGAAAATGCCAAAAAATATACATATGCTCATAAGATTAGGTGTAATTACCTTGATTTTATGGTTGCTTCGACCAATATTAGATGAGCTTTGTATTCTTTTAACTTGCGCTTTTTGCGGTGAATTTTTGTCTTGGGCATTATTTACAAAACCAATTAAAACGATAAAGAAAAGAAAAAATATAAGCGAAATTGCTAAGATAAAAAGCGAAATTGAGCTTCAAGACGATATTACGGGGAGAGTTTAGCATATGAATTTTGAAAAAACAAAGGATTTTTTAAAAGTTAATTTTTTCTTCTTCGTGGTCGCTATCGCTTGTGTGGTATACGTTATTCGAGGTTTCGTCACGATAGTTGAAACAGGTAAAACAATAGGTGAAATTATAGCGGACGGCTTTGTTTCGGCGTTATTTGGATTTTTTATATCAAAACTACTTTCTTTGCAAGGCTTAGCAAAGGGTGAACAAGACCCTAACGTTATCAAAACTAATAATCTACACGCTAAAACGGTAGAGAAAATATCACATAAAATCTATCAACTTGACGAATGGTGCGAAATGAAAAACCGCGAAGCGTTAAAGACTGCCCAGAGCAAAAAACTAGCAACTGCAGGCGTAGCTTATGAGGACTTTGTAAAAGGTGTTTATAGGATAATTACAACGGACGGAGAAAAATTTGTAATAGAGCGCGAACTTCCAAAAGAAAAACTGAAAGTTGTGAAAAAGGCAAGAAAAATTTCTCTTACCCCGCTAACCTCTTCAGCGCTCACCTCTGACGGTGGTAACATTGTCGATCCGTATTATCTAGGTATGGAAAAAAAGGAATATACAATCAAAAGAGACGGAAAACAACTTATAAGCAAAATTATGTGCGGTGTGCTGTTTGGCTTTTACGGTGTAAAACTCATTGCCGACTTTAACGTTTCCAATCTAATATGGACGGCAATACAAGTCGCGCTTTTCCTAATAATGGGTGTAATATCCTATTTGCAAGCTTATTTCTTCATCGTCGACGAGTATCGACATAGAATCATTAAAAAAATAGACAATCTTGAAAAATTTGACAATCAAACAGGGGGAAATAATGACATACAAAAATTGGACGAAGTATTATGAATCGGCAATCAAACAAAACAAAAACAATAAAGAAAAAAATGATAAATTATTCGAGGGTTTGAACGATAGAGAAAAAAAGACTGCTGAGTTGTTGCTTAAACAATATCAAAAAAGCGAAAAAGCAGTCGCTGAGACCGAAAATCGGCTAAACAAAATCAACAAAGATACCGAGCTTGAAAACCGTAAAAACGAAGTAAAAAGAGTGGTAGCAAATGCTTTGGTTAAAGAAAACAATGTAAGCGAAGGAAATAATCAGGTTAATGGCGAATTGCTAGAACAAAAGAAAATAGACGACGCCGCTAAAAGTGAAGCCAATACAAATATAAAAGAAAAGCAATTAAAAGAAGATGAAGAAATCAATTCGCTAAACAAAAAAATTCAAGAATCAGCAGCTGAAACTAGCGAAAAAATTGTCAAGATTGAACGGGATTATGAACAAAAAAAGGAAAATGCCTATAAATCTGTTAAGAATCAAATTGAAAACGTTTTGAATAACAATAAATTAGGTGAAAATACCTATAATGATTCGGCTAAAAAAGCGTTGCTTGCAATAATCAACGACAATAAAGAGGTGTTAGAAGAAAAGGCGGACGAGTTGTATGATTACGTAAACAACCTTGATTTTCAAAGTGGCAGTAGTGGCAATAATGAATTTTCATTGGTTGAATTGTATGCGAATAATGAAAAGATTTTTCTTACTAAAAAAGCAATGGATATTGCTAGCTCAATAAAATTTGATAGTTTCAATCGTTTCGGCATAGTTTACGGTGATTTTTTGGAACTCGAATATGACAACAAAACCTATACCGCAAGAGCAGGCGCACTAGCAACTCAAAAAGAAAAAAATGTTGTAGAAGCAATTTGCGACGTAAAGAAAATCAAACCGACAATAGGCACTTGTATCTACTATAAGGATAGAATTTACGTTTTCTCGGGAGACGGATATTGGAGAGTTGCGCAAGAAATCATATCCGCTAACAACAAAAAGGAATTGCAAGCGTTAATTGGAACCGTAAACAAGGAGTTGAATGGTGAAAATGAAGAAGAGTGAAATATTGAAATTATTGAACGAAGTAAATGACAAACTCGATTGTCTTTTAAAAGTTTTAGTATCCAACTCACAAGAGTGTGGGCAAGGCTTGACGAACACTTTCGACAAATTGTTTGACGAATATATAAACGGAGAAAAGAGCAATGGATAGTGGGGAAGTTTTAAGCGAAGTTTGGAGACTTTATCAAAAAGCTCAAAACTATACGTTAAGTATAGGTTTAAAAAATAGAATTAAAAAGAACATAGACTTCTACGAGGGAAACCAGTGGGCAGCGCCAACCGAGAATACCAAGTCTATGCCTCGACCGGTTATCAATTTTGTCAAGTTTATTTGTAGAAATAAGCGCGCAATGTTGTCCTCAATGCCGATTAGACTTGTTTATAAATCGGAAGAGAATCCCGATAGAGCGGCAGAATATACGTCTTTTGCTAACTACATATGCAAGGAAATGGACATGGACGAATTGGATTCAACAGCTGTCCGTGACGCAGTTCTTAAAGGAAGTTACTTTTATCACCTATATTGGGATAGCGAAAAAGTGGGCAAAAAAGGGGTAATCGAGGGCGGTTTGTCTTGCGAAATAATCGATCCGTTAAACATCTATTTTAGCAATCCGAGCGAATTGAACGAACAAAAACAAGAGTGGATTATCATATCGTCAGTTTGCCCGACAAGAAGAGTCAAAAAAATGGCTGATTCGGATATTGATAAAGATTTAATCGTTGACGATAGTGGAACCGAACAAGAGGGGCTGTGCACCGTATTAACACGTTATTTTAGGATAAATGGCGAAGTTTACTGCGAAAAAGCGGTGCAAAGAACCCTGATAAATAAGCCGTTTAAAATCACCCCCGATGGCTTAAAGGACAACAAAAAGGCTTATTTATATCCAATTATCGCAGGCACTTATGAGGAAAAAGAAAAGTGTATTTATGGCATAAGCGAAGCGGAAGGACTAATCAACGATCAAAAATTGATTAATCATATTTTGGGTATGGAAGCGCTTGCAATACAAAATATTGCTTGGGGAAAATTTATCGTATCAAAGGACGCTTTGCGCGGACAACAAATAACTAATGAACCGGGCGAAGTGCTTGTCGACCATTCAATTGGCGGAAACGGAATAAGAAAGTTAGAACAACACGCCTTGTCGGGTTTGCCTCTAAATTACGTGAATAATTTAACGTCTATGATTAGAACGGTAAGCGGAGCAACCGAAGTGTTGACAGGCGAAACGATAATGGGCAATATGAGCGGTAGAGCAATCGCTCAACTTCAAGACCAAGCCAATCAACCAATTTTAGACCAACGCAAACGCTTTTGGCGTACAAAACAACGCTTCGGCAAGGTTTTAGAGCAATGTTTCAGGCTGTACTACGATAATAAACAATACGTTTATAACGGACAAAGAAAGAATATATCAATGAGTGACTATGATGATTTAGATATGGAAGTTACAGTTGAAGCAATAGGCGGTGTAAGCGGTAGCATTGCAGGGGATATCAATTTGCTTGAAACAATATATCAAAAAGGCGATATCGATGCTGAAACCTTTATAAAGGCTTATCCTAACGATATGATTCTTGAGAAACAAAAACTAATCGATATTCTGAGCAAAAAAGGCGCTAGCAATAAAGGTGCTTAAAGCACCTTTATTGCCCAATCTTCCGTCCTTCCCCATTTAATGTCTTTCTTCCAATACTGTCATTCTGAGCGTAGCGTAGCGAAGTCGAAGAATCTAATTCCAATGTCATTCTGAGCGTAGCGTAGCGAAGTCGAAGAATCTAATCCTTATGTCATTCCGAGCCATACCCATCGTCATTCTGAGCGGAGTGCAACGAAGTCGAAGAATCTCATCCCAATGTCATTCTGAGCGTAGCATAGCGTAGTCGAAGAATCTAAACCATATAAAAGTCATTCTGAGCGAAGTCGAAGAATCTCATCCTTATTCCGTCATTCTTCCAATACTGTCATTCTGAGCCATAGATTGTCATTCTAAGCGAAGTCGAAGAATCTAATCCTTATACCGTCATTCTTCCAACACTGTCATTCTTAAGCATAAACAATGTTATTCTGAGCCATAAATTGTCATTCTGAGCGTAGTCGAAGAATCTCATCCTTGTTATGTCATTCTGAGCGTAGCGTAGCGAAGTCGAAGAATCTAAACCATATAAAAGTCATTCTGAGCGGAGTGCAACGGAGTCGAAGAATCTAATCCATATAATGTCATCCCGAGCAACGTCGAGGGACCTATCCGCTTTATTGATTGTAGATGTCTCCACTACGGTCGACATGACGGTACATGGATATTGTCATCCTGAGCGGAGTGCAACGGAGTCGAAGAATCTCATCCTTATTCCGTTATTCTTCTAATAATGTCATTCAGAGCTCACTCCTAGAATCTAATCCTTGTTTGCTTTGCTCAATCGAACTCAAGAAATCTCTACATAAAAGGTACAAAATATGCTTAACAATAAAACTAAAGTGTTCAATTAAAACTGATATAATCTGAATAATTAAATTATAATTAATTTTTTCGCATTATCCTAAAAAAATCTTGTTTTTCCATCACGGAAAACGCAAGAACTTTTAGTGTGTTTTTAACAATTATGTTATGGAAAAGAAAAATTATTGGTTAAAACTGCCTCAAGATTTTTTCAAAAATCAAGATATAGCCTCTCTTGAACAGATGGACAACGGAAAAGATTTTATTCTCTTTTACATAAAGCTTTTGCACAAATCAATTAGTACAAACGGAAATATTGATTATCCCTTGAATTTGCTTGCGAGCCTTACGAATACCGACATTCGAATTGTAGAAGAGGCGATGATAGCATTAGAAGAGTTTGATCTCATTATAAAGACCGAAAGTGGATGGAAGATGAAAAACGTCAGCATAGGTTCAGAATCCTTGTCAGCCGACCGAGTACGCAAGCTTAGAGAACGAAAAGCGAATGGAATCAATAGTACACAAAGTGAGTTACATTGTAACGTTGTAAACGAGAATACAAAAAACGCGTTACAATGTAACATGCAAGTAAAGGAAAGTGGACAAAATGCGTTACAATGTAACACCCAAAAATCCATAAACAATAATAGTAGTAATAACACTATTAATAAGTATTCTATGATTTGTAATGTACGGAAAGGTAGTGATTATGGTTATGATTTAAAGAATAAAGAGAATAACCCGCTTGCGCCTGCGAATATAAAAATAAAAAAAGCTTTAGAAGAATATATATTCATTTGCAATGTCATCATGACTGAAATCGGAAACAATCAAGATAGATCAACTCAAGAACGTTTTGGTGCATTTATGCTTCAACTTGGAACAAGCATTGCATCTAAGAATACTATCAACATCAAGGGAAACGACGTAAGTTCTGACGTTGTACTAGACGCTTTCAGGTCGGCACTTGAAACCGGCGAAAGCGACGAGATGTTTATTAGAACCATCCGAGACACAACAGCAAAGGCACTGAATGGCAAGATATACAAAAATCAAGAACTCTATCTAATATCAACGCTTTATGAAAGAATCAAAGCAGGTGGCGCGGTGTGATTTTAGTTTGGCTCTGTCACAACAAATGGTTGATTTTTGACGAGAAATAGCGTATAATAAT
>CALYRM010000049.1 GCA_945482995.1 uncultured Clostridia bacterium
ATATTGTTCCGTCAAAATCACTGATTATCTGTTTGTATTTCATAAAGCGCTCCAAGGTTTAAGAATAATTATAGCACAAAGCTATTTTTATTACAAATGATTTGACGGCTTTGCCGTCGTGAATTGAAGCCGTTGGCTTCGTGAATTCTCGTGCGTTCGCACGCCGTGAATTGCAACCTAAGGGGTGCAATTCGTTATGGATTTAGATTCTTCGACTACGTTACACTACGCTCAGAATGACAATGTAAATGAGATTCTTCGATCATCGCTTTCAGAGTGAAATGCGGTTGGCTCGAGGATGCTTAATGCGGATGAGATTCTTCGACTTCGTTACACTACGCTCAGAATGACATTTTATAATTCAGAATGTAAGAATGTAATTATAAGGATTAGATTCTTCGACTGTGCTTAGATAAGGATTAGATCCTCACGACTCCACTGCGTTCCGCTCAGGATGACATTGTAGATGGGATTCTTCGACTTCGCTACACTACGCTCAGAATGACATTTGGTATACCTCAGATTGACGAACAAGGATGAGATTCTTCGACTTCGTTACACTCCGCTCAGAATGACAATGTAAATAGTCAGAATGACATTTATAGTTTAAGGATAATACAAGGATGGCAAATGCGGATTAATCGTTATTGGAGCGTAAAAAGTTATATAAATCTTTTGCAACTCTTTCGGGTAACACCTTTTGCAATTCGTCAAGTTCTGCTTTTTGGATATTCTCGTACGATTTAAAATGGTCAAAGAGTTTTTTTACAGTCTGCTCTCCGATGCCCTTAATCTCTTTTAATTTGCTTTCAAGAGCGCGTTTATTCCTTAGTTTGCGGTGATAGGTAATTGCAAATCTATGCGCTTCGTCTCTTATTCTTTGAATGAGCCTTAACGCAAATGAATCCCTTGATAAATTAATTTCTCTACCGTCGGGCATAACTATTGTTTCTTCACGCTTAGCTAAGCCTATAATGCTAATGTCCGCATATCCGCTTTCTTCTTGCGCTTGGATTGCGTATTCAACTTGTCCAATACCGCCGTCGATTATTATCAAATTCGGTCTTAGCGAAAAAGACGGGTCCTTGCCTTCGGTTAGACGGTTTAGTCGTCTTAATAGCGTTTCTTTCATACAAGCAAAGTCGTTTGAACCTTCAACTGTCTTTATCTTGAAGCGTCGATACATGTCTCCGTCCTTTTCGCCTGACGTAAACACGACCATAGATGCAACCTTGTCCGTACCGCTTATATGACTTATATCGTAACACTCTATACGATGCAAATCTCCGTTGATTCCCAATACACCTGCAAGCTGCTTGGTTGCGCCTACCGTCATTTTGTCTTTTCGTGAAAGTATTTCGCTCGATCTCGACAAGTATTCGGAAGCGTTGTTGTCTGCCATTTCCGAAAGCTGTTTCCTTATTCCCATTTTTGGCACAATTATCCTTGCCTTGCCAAAACTTTGCAAGGCTTCCTGCAACGTTGAGTCTACCTCTACCGAACAAACAATTTCTTCGGCAAGCATTGGGTGTGTGGAATAGTATTGATATATAAAATCGGTAACACAGTCCTCTTTATTTATCCCCGGAACTGCAAATTTTTCCATGGCTATAACCTTACCGCCACGAACGGTCATTACTGCCACCGCGTGCGAATCGTCTCCGAAAGCAAAACCGAAAACGTCCAATTCAAGGTCTCTCGGAATGGCTACTATTTGGGAACGAATCATTTTGTCTAACGTTTCAATTCTATGCTTATATTCCATTGCTGCCTCAAAATCAAGGTTATCAGAGGCCTTTAACATCTTTTCTTGAAGTATATCCCGTATCTTTTTATCGTCGCCGTTCAAAAAAGAAATAACTTCTTCTATCATTTTGGAATACTTTTCTCTTGCTTCTTCTATTCCGCAAGGCGCTAAGCATTTTCCTAATTGGTGATATAGACAAGGTCGCTCGTTCTTTTTATGCTTGTTTAAATCCTTATCGCACCACCTTATCGGAAATGCGGAATGCAAAAGGTCGAGCATATCCTTTGTGGTAATTCCGATCATATATGGACCAAAATATTTTGCACCGTCCGCTTTGAGGCGTCTTATAATTCTAACCGATGGAAAATCCTCTTTGATTCCTATTCTCAAAAATGGATATAGCTTATCGTCTTTTAAAAGTATGTTATAGTGAGGTTTATATTTTTTTATAAGTGTGTTTTCCAAAACAAGCGCATCAACTTCGCTTTTTGCGATAATATAATCAAAGTCCACTATTTTCTCGACTAAAGCATAAGTCTTTTCGGTTTTTACGCTCGAATTAAAATAACTACGCACTCTATTTTTAAGATTGCGCGCTTTGCCTACGTAGATGACAGTACCGTCTTTATCCCTCATTATATAAACTCCCGGATTGGTCGGAAGCTCTTTGATTTTAAGCTGAATATTGGCGTTCATTTTAAGGTAATATCCTTTATTATCTCTTTTACTATAAGCATACCTGCCATACAAGGTGAATATACAATACTGCTTGGAACGTACTTGCCGTCTTCATCGACGCACAAGCTTTTATTAGATTCTTCGGAACATACAACTTTTAGTTTTTCTACTCCCCTTTTCTTAAGCTCACGGCGAAGTCTTCTTGCAATTGCATCGTAAGAAGTAGAATATAAATCACTCACTACAAAATCACCGCCTAGCTTTGCCCCTGTTCCCATACAGCTTATTATCGGTATATTATTGTTATAACATTCGGTGATTAGCTTAATTTTGCATCCTATCGAGTCAATAGCGTCAACTACATAATCCACATCGGTAAAGTCAATCGGATTATCCTCACTATATCGCTCGGCAATGACCTTAACATTCGCATCGGGATTGATATCCTTTATTCTATCTCCCCAAAGCTCCGCCTTATATTTGCCTAGGTTGCTTTGTAAGGCTATAATTTGTCTATTCATATTGCTACTCTTTACGATATCGTCATCAACTAAGGTAAAGTTTTCAACTCCGCTTCTAACTAAGCCCTCTACAACATAACCGCCAACTCCACCTAAGCCCACAATTGCTATTTTGCTATTCTTTAACTTTTGATAGTTTACCTCGCCTATAAGCGCAATTAATCTTGAAAAGTCTTTCATCAATATACTCCTTTTGTAATTATAGCACGAATACAGGTAACTTGGCAAGAACGATACAATCATTGTTTTCACTTCTTTTTGTCATAATATCCCATAAACTTACAAAATTTTACACAACGTTAAGGTTATACTTTTCAAAAAGGCTATATGCGAAGGAGATACACTATGAAAAAATCGGCTTTAAAACAACTTGCACAGGGCGCTAAATATAGAATGAAAAACGGCTATTATCAAGAAGAAGACTCGGATAAGTCTATATTGCCAATAATGGAGAAGGAAGAAAAAAGAGTTTATTCAAAAATCATAGAGCTTGAACAAAGAGAAGAAAAATGCTTTAAGCCCTTAGGCGAATTGGTTGACCACTCTGTGTATGATGGACTAAATGAGCAACAAAAAGAAAGGTACATTCTGCTTTTGTCGAATACATATTTGAAAATGCTAAATAAGCACTTGGCATTGAGAAAGAAATAAAAGCGCGGAGCAACTTTATTTAATGTTAAATGTGCTATTTGTTAATACTGCACGTATGCTTCGCATTGTTGTTGGTACGTATAATGGAGATTTCTCGACTACGCTCGAATTGACAATAAGGATGACTTCTCCAACATTATTGAAATGAATGACAAAAAAGGATAGGTCATTCGACGTTGCTCAGGATGACAGCAGAGCTGTCAATTCACCTTCGACTTCATTACACTACGCTTGAGATTTTCATTATGGGACAGCTTTTTTAGCATTACCAACTTCATTATTTATTCGTTATTCCCAATAGGGAATACCGAATATTTTTCTTTACTAAAAATTTTTTATAACTTTTTAAAAAAAATTATAAAATTTTAATTTTAATTCTAAACTACATTGACACTATAAAAAATTTTTGTTAAAATTATATTATATTAAATATTTGGAGGATATTATGTTAAGTTTAGATTGCTTGCGTGCTTTATTTGCCTCCATGTCCTTGAACACTTTAGCATCCGCTTCGGATTTCTTTAAAAAGGTTGTTTTTTCGATTGGTGATTTAGACTTCAAGGTTTGGATGGTGCTTGTAATAGCTATCGCTTTTACTTTATTTGTGATTTTAGGTGTTCTCTTTTTAGCTCTTGTTCATATGGATAAGAAGGTAAAGAAATCTAACGCTCAAGAAAATGACGAAGATGCTACCCCTACCGATGAAGCACCTGTTGAGGAAACTGCACCTGTTGAGGAAGAACCAACTGTTGAGGAAGAACCAACTGTTGAGGAAGAACCAACTGCTGAGGAAACTGCACCTGTCAAGGAAGAGACTGTCGAAGATACAGAGGAAACAATTGCTGAAGAAACTAGTGCCGAAGAATCAGCGCCAGTTGAAGAACCAGTTGAAGAACCAGTTGAAGAACCAGTTGAAGAACCAGTTGAAGAAACTGCTGCTGAGAAAACAGCTGCTGCTGGGGAAGAACCTTGTGCCGAAGAATCTGCCCCTGCTAACGAAGTTGTTGCCGACGTCGTAATAGAAGAAGAAAAACATTCGGAAGAAGTTCAAGAGACCGAAACCGAAGAAACAAAAGAAATTAATAAAGGAGAAATTGAAGTACCGATGAAAGAACCAGTTAATGAAACAACCACCAAAACCGCAGTCGGAAAGCTTAATTACTACTTGGAAGAAAGCGGATACTACTTCTCTTTGGACGCTAATAATGGTCAAGAGCTATTTGTAAGCTACAGCTACACAACATTAGATGGCGCAATGAAAGGCTTTGAAACATTCCAAAATGCAGTTTTAGAAGGCAAGTTTATTGTAAGCCAAGACAAAAATAATCGTTTTAGATTCATTCTTAACAAAAAGTATCAAGGTCCTAACTATAAGACAAGAAATGCTTGCGAAAATTCTATCGCATCTGTTAAAAAATTCGCTCAAAGTCATAAAGTAAATATCGAAGAGCCAAGCGAAGAAACATTAAAAGCATTTGCTGAATATTCAGAGAACTTAAAGAAAGCTAAGGATATCGATATGGAAGCTATTGCTAAGGAAGAAGCAAACGTTCCTAAGTCCGGTTCTTTTGAGATTGAAGAAGCTGATGAAGGTTTCCGTTTCTATCTATATGCAAACAACAGACAAATACTATATAGCAGCAACTTATATGCAAGCGCTACTTCTGCAAAGAATGGTATTGACGCATTCAAGAAGGCTGTTTATGGTGGCGTTGTTGTAATTGAAAAGGATAAGTTCAATAACTATCGTTACATTTTAAGAAATTCAACAGCCGTTACATATGCCGGTGAATCCTTTAATAGCGAAGCAAGCGCTAGATCTTCATTTGAATCAGTTAAGCGTTTCGTAAAGAGCGCTACTATCGTTCCTTACAAGAAAAAGGTTGATGTTGAAGAATAATTAATCCTTTAAAACAAAAAAAAGGTCATCATTTTGATGACCTTTTTTATATTAATTGCAACGCACGTTAATAGACTTCAATGGCGATGCGTGTTCATTATTCATTTCTTCATTTTAATTTTAATGAGATTCTTCGATCATCGTTTTCAGAATGATATTGTTTATGCTTGAGGATGACAATGTAGTACGCTCAAAATAACTGTTCGTATGCTTTGCAAGAAGTAAGTGCTTGTAGGGAGATGTCTCCACTGCGGTCGACATGACGAACAAGGATGGGATCCTCACGACTCCACTGCGTTCCGCTTGAGAATGACATTGTAGATGGGATTCCTCCACTTCGGTCGGAATGACAAACAAGGATAAGGTCCCTCGACTACGCTTTCAGGATGACAGCAGAGCTGTCAATTCACCTTCGACTGCGTTACACTCCGCTTGAGAATGACATTATTAATCGGAATGACATTATTAATCGGAATGACGTTATTAATCGGAATAACGACAAAGATTTATTTGTTTCCTGTTGACCCAAAGCCATCTGTTCCCCTTTTGGTGTCTAGTAGAGAGTCAACTCCCTCAAATTGTGCAGTATAATATGGCGTAAACACTATTTGAGCAATTCGCTCGCCGTTATTTACCGTAAAATCTTCGTTGGATTGATTGGATAAGGCAACCTTTATTTCGCCTCTATAATCACTGTCTATTACGCCCACTTTGTTTCTAGGAGCAATACCTTTTTTGCAAGCAAGTCCACTCCTTGCATATATTAGTCCTACTATGCCCGTGGGTATTTCCATAGCAAGCCCTGTGGTTATCATTTCATTGCCGCCCGCTTTAATTGTAATGGGCTTATCGATGCAAGCATATAAGTCCGCACCTGCAGAACCCTCGGTTTGGTATGTTGGAATAATCGCATTTTCGTTTAGCTTTTTTATGTTTACCTTTGTATTCATAGTGACTCCGTTGTTATTTTGTATTTATTTTATTATAACATTCTACAAAAATTAAAACAAGAAAATAACCAAATAAAAGCTAACGGAGTTTGCGTTTTTGATAAAAAATAGATTATTAAGATTAGCCATCGATTATTGTTTGTGAGATTCCTTCGACTAAGCTTGAGAATGACTATTGATATTGTAATCGGGCTATCCGTATGCTTTGCTATGAGATTGTGATTTTTAAAGATTCCTCGACTACGCTCGGAATGACATTATTAAGAACAGAATGAGATTATTTAAGGACAAATTGACTTTATTAAAAGCGAATTGACTTTACTAAGAGTGTATTGACTTTATTAAGGACGAATTGACTTTGTTAAGGACGGAGTGACTTATTAAAAGTGAATTGACTTTATTAAAGGCGGAATGACATATTAATGGAAGATTGACTTTCATATATTCAAGATGACAATATGTCGCAAATTTTGCCGTCTTGGTATATAAATTGATATATTTCTCTTTTGCTGTTTTTCTCTATTACAAAAAGATCGTTCCTTTTACAAATTGGAACAAAATCTGTAGCGCCGACAAAATGCTCTTTTATTCCCACTATATCGCCTTTTAGACTTTCGTCTAAATATTCCAAAATATTATCAAAATCGCCTGCAACAACGCCTTCTAAAAATAAAATGCCAACAAGTGCAGGAGTGTTCACGTGTGCATTCGTGCAATTAAAGGCAAAATTGGTTTGAGTGAGTCTATTGTTTTCTACTAGATAGTCGTACGATATATTTCGCCCTAAAATGTCATTTTTCTCTATTGTCGTATGAATTGAGTTTCCGTTTATCTCAATTTTGTTTGCAACAAGTTTAAAGAGTTTTTCAAAGTTGAATGGCGAAAAAGCACATATCGCCTCTTTCCCTAATATGGTATATTTTAGATAAATTATAGCTGTATAGCTATCATATTCCAAGGATAAATTTTGAGCTTTTTCGTCAATGTCATAGACATTGTAGTTATTATCGGATTCCATTGATACATATAGTCTTTTATCGAAAAACACCGTACAAAGTATTTGTCTAAAATTTACGCTGTAATATTCTTGGCAAAGTATTTTTACTCCGTTATCAATTTGTTTTACAAGCATAATAACGCTGTCGCCCTCGACAACTTCAAAATCTTTTGATACTATTTTTCCACTTTTACAGTATATCGCTGAGAAAAACGGGTCTCGTACTTTTGATAAACATAAAAACTCCATTCGCTCGCCCTCTTCCAAAATATATCTATCGATATAACAACCGTTTAGCAATATCGTAGAATCCAAAAACAATAATTCCATAGCTAATTATATGAAACAATACAAAAAATAATGAGCATTTTTATGTGCTCATTATCAGTGCAATGAAAAGCAAATATTGCTCAATATGGGTGAGATTCTTCGAACAAGGCTTAAGAATGACTAAGCGGATGAGATTTCTCGACTTCGCTCGAAATGACATAATTTGTAAAATGACGTTATTATTCGTTCATCGGTTCGTCGGTTGATTCGTCTGCCGGCTCTATCGGCGGGGGATTCATTTTCATTTTTATTTTCTCGATAATAGGCTCATATGTTTGTATGCCAACTACGGCGATAAAAAGCAATATCATTCCGATAATCATTCCGGGGGTTATCGGATCGTTATGCAATAATACACCGCCTATTGCGCCAATAGGAGCCTCTAAAGAAAGAATTATACCGCTTGCGACAACTTGAACATGCTTCTGCAATATCGATTGAAATAAGAAGCATAGCAAAGTGCAAACAAATCCTAAGAAAAGTATTCTCCAAAGTAAATCGGGATTTGTAAATAAATAAGTCGGAAATTTTCCCTCAATGGGTGCAAAACATATCAACACAAGTCCTACTACCAAAAATTCTATCATCGTCAAGAAAATCGGATCGGTATCTTTGGCGAATTCGGCAACTAAAACTATTTGAATTGCATAAAACAAACCACCGATAATGGTAAGTATATCACCGATATTGACAGTATCTAAATCCTGAATTAAAATTAATGAAACGCCACCAAAAGCAATAATAGTGAATAAAACACTTATTAACTTAGGCTTCTTTTTGAAAATTATCCAGCTTACAAAAGGGACGACTACACCGTATATCGCAGTCAATAATGAGTTTTTACTTGCTGTCGTGTATTTACAGCCATAGGATTGAAACACATAGCTTAATATAAGTACACAGCCTACAATTATTCCTCTTATATAATCTTTCTTTTTCGCTTTGAAAAACTTTTTGAAAAATATTATGCTTAAAGGTATACCGGAAAGCAAAAATCTTATTGCTAACACATACAAAACGGGAGCTTCACTTATTGCGTCTTTCATAATCACAAAACTCAAGCCCCATATTACTGCTATTATCAATAATCCAAATGCACTGAACGTGCTTTTTACTTTATTGTTTTCCAAGATGTCACCTCGCTACATACTATACCATTTTATTATAAAAAATGCAAGTGTTTATAAATATTTTATACATTTTTTGAAATTTATGCATTATAAGGATTACAGAATGCGGTTTATCGTGAGTTTCGCAAGGGGTTAGTGCTTGGATAAGAATTTCTCCACTCCGTTTTACTTCGGTCGAAATGACGAACAAGGATGAGGTCCCTCGAACAACGCTTTCAGGATGACATTTGGATAGGTCCCTCGACGTTGCTCGGGATGACAGCGGAGCTGTCAATTCACCTTCGACTGCGTTGCACAACGCTTGAGAATGACAAATAAGGATGAGATTCTTCGACTTCGTTGCACTCCGCTCAGAATGACTTTATTATGCCTCGGAATGACATTATACTTGTTCGAAAAGACATTATTCTTGCTCGAAAAGACGTTATACTTGCTCGAAATTACGCTATTGACACATTTCACTATTAATGATAAAATATTTATATATCTTTGGGAGTGTAACACTATGGAAAACAATAATGAAAATTTTGTAAGAAGCAGATGGTATAAAAATTCGGTTGTATATCAAATTTATCCTCGTAGTTTCAAAGACGGCAATGGTGACGGAATCGGTGATATCCGTGGTATTATAGAAAAACTCGATTATCTTCAAGACTTAGGAATTGATGCTGTTTGGCTATCGCCATGCTATAAATCTCCTAATGCCGATAACGGTTACGATATTAGCGATTATCGCGATATTATGGACGAATTCGGCACATTTGAAGATTGGAAAGAGATGATTAAGGGACTTCACGAGCGTAATATTCGCTTGATTATGGACTTGGTAGTAAACCATACCTCGGATGAGCATTATTGGTTTCAGGAGAGCAGAAAAAGTGTAGACAACCCATATAGAGATTATTATATTTGGAGAAAAGGTCGCGGTAAAAACGGCAAGCGTCCACCTAATAACTGGACGAGTAGATTTGGCGGTCCTGCTTGGAAGTACGACGAAACTACAAACGAATGGTATATGCACCTTTGGGCAGAAAAACAGCCCGACTTAAATTGGGATAATCCAAAGGTCAGACAAGAGGTTCAAGATATCGTTAAGTTTTGGCTCGATTTAGGAGTTGACGGTTTTAGATGCGATGTTATCACATACATAAGCAAAACCATTAACCCTGACGGCACTATTCCTAATGGTAAGTTTAATCCTTTTGCTTGTGGCGACGAGCTTTTCTGCCACGGTCCGCATATTCACGAGTATTTGAGAGAATTGAACGAAAAGGTATTGTCGCACTATGACTGTATGACAGTTGGCGAAGCCGCTAACGTAGATATTAAAACCGGTTTACTCTACACTGAAGAGAGCAGAAACGAGTTAGACACTATTTTCTTCTTCGACCATGTGGAAACGGATATGTTTATGCAGGTCATTCCGAAAGGTTTTAACCTTGTCAAATTTAAGAAGGCTTTAGTTTCTTGGCAAAAGGCAATGTATAGAAAGGGTTGGATTGCTCTTTATTTGGAAAATCACGATCAACCTCGTAGCTTGGGAAGATTTACCGGAAAATTTGACAATCACCGCAAGGAAGCCGCTAAAATGCTCGCTATTTCGCTACACATGCAACAAGGTACGCCATATGTATATCAAGGTGAAGAAATCGGCATGACGAACTTCAAATTTAAGTCCGTCAATGAAATGGACGACAAATTGGCTCTCAATATTTGGAATATCGTTAAGTATATTCCTATTGTGCGTCAGTTGTATGTTCCGATAATGAATAAGCGTTCGAGAGATCACGGCAGAAAACCCATGCAATGGACTAGTGGCGAAAATGCAGGCTTTAGCGAAACTACGCCTTGGTTTGCCGTAAATCCTAATTACAAGGAAATCAACGTTGAAGAAAGTATGTCCGATGAAAACGGTATTTACAACTTCTATAAAAAGCTTATTTCGCTAAGACGTAGACCCGACACAGCTGAGATATTGAGAGAAGGTACTTTTACCGAATACTACCCAAAGAACAAGGATCTATTTGTTTTCAATCGTTCATATAAAGGTAAATCTTTGTTTGTAGTATGTAATTTCAAAAATAAGAATGTTGCGCTAAAACTTCCGGATGATATTTCATTCAACAACCCTGAATTGGTTATCGCTAACTACAACGACGTTGAACCTATCTCATCAAGAACTTTACGCCCATATGAAGCGTTTGTATTTATGTATAATGACTAAGGTTCTTTGAACGTTAGTCGTTGTACATTAAAAGTGCAATGTGCAATTAACATTCAAACTACTTGTATGCTTCGCAAATGAGTTTGTACATAGGTTAGAGATTTCTCGACTGCGCTCGAAATAACAATAAGAAGTATTACAATTTCATTATTCATATTAATACAAAAAAGTCGACATAAGTCGGCTTTTTTTATGGATTATTGAATATATGTGATTCAGACTGTCTTTTGCTTCGCAAGGAGTTAGTTCTTGGATAGAGATTTCTCGACTGCGCTCGAAATGACGGAACAAGGACTAGATCCTTCGACTGCGCTCATGATGACATTTGGATAGGTTCCTCGACGTTGCTCGGGATGACGATTTGGATGAGATTCCTCCACTTCGGTCGGAATGACAATGTGGATGGCTAAGAATGACGGAACAAGGATGAGGTCCCTCGACGTTGCTCGGGATGACAGCGGAGCTGTCAATTCACCTTCGACTGCGTTACACTCCGCTCAGAATGACATTACTAGTGGCTCAGAATGACAATATGAACGCTCAGGATGACAATTACATGAGATCCTCACGACTACGCTAGACAACGCTTTCAGGATGACGGTAAGGATGAATCTTACCTATCACTTGTTAAGAAGCTCAATCAAGTTAGAATAACCATAGTAGCGTGATATGTCGCACTCTTCTTTATCGTAGGTGAAATAGGTTTTATAATCGATAGTGGCGTTAAGTGGAATAACCTTGGTGCCTTTCCAATGATCGACAGCATTAAAAAATTTATAATGTCCGCTGTACCATATTTCGATATACTCCACACACGAGGTATAGTTTGCGTCACTCACGTTTTCTCTAAGGTCTGCCAGCGGTTTTTCGGTCGTTTTTGCATTTTCAACGTCAAGATTGATTGTTACCATAAAGTATTCGCCCTCTTCGTTTTTCTCAACCTTTGCCCATTTTATGGTATCTCGCTCAATCACAAAGTCCGTTTGAAAATACTTGCCCTCTTGTTCCTTATAGAAAATAGGCATTGCTTCTTCACCTGTTGTCACTTCCGATAGATTTGCACTAGGTATTCCTGATGCTTTATCAACAGATATGCCTTTCTCCGTATGAATTGTAACAGCTTTGCCGATGTCGAAATTGGCGTACTTTAACGTCAAAAACGGTGGAGAAACGGCATTCGTAAAAGCATTTTCCGAATGCTGTGCTTCGCTATAATACCAATCCTTGCCGTTTTTTACATTAAAGATATATCTTTCGCATTTAGGTCCTGCTTCAATAACGCCGTAAGTGCTGAATTTACGGCATTCTATTTCCTTATCTAAGCGGTTAGCATTTTCGTATAATCTTAACGCAAGGTCAATCATTGCTTCGCTGTCCTCAGCCGCGGGGATTATAGCCCAATCCAAAATTGAGCCTTCGAGCTCGCCCTTATCGCCACTTTTAAATAGGTTCATAATATCGCTACAACCAAAGAAGCAAGCAGTTAATATTAATATTAGTATTAGTAGTAAAGTCCTTTTCATTTGAGTTTTCCTTTTTTTATTTTTCAGCAAACAAAACGATTTAAATGCAGTATGCTATATATCCGCCTATCCACAATTACACTTTTAATTGAATGGGTTTGTATGTAATATAGAGATTTCTCGACTACGCTCGAAATGACATTTATACACGGAATGACGTACGGGCGGAATTTGTCCGCCTAGGCGAACATTCTGCCATCACTAATACTTTGGGACAAATTATAAATAATCCTTAAAAAACATTTATGTGTTAAGACTTATATTAAAAATCATAAACTTTTTTATGAATATTCTCTTCACCACCGACTGTACCAAAGTACGAAGTAAATTTTAAGGATAAAACACAAAGAAA
>CALYRM010000050.1 GCA_945482995.1 uncultured Clostridia bacterium
CAGCTCCTTTTTCCATAATCACCCTCCCTTTATTGTTTCTAAATGAATATATGCAGGGAGCTATAGAATTATGACATGAAAAAAGGAGCTGTGCAAGCTCCTTTTCTGAATTAGATTTCTCCACTGCGGTCGGAATGACTTACTGGTGGAAAGATTATTCCTAAATTGCGTCGTCTTCGTCTTTCTTTTTATTTTCAACAGCCTGTTCGCTAACATCCGCTTCTGTTGATTCTTCAACAGGATTTTCCTCTACTTCTGCATTTCCGCCCTCTACTTCGGTGTTTTCTTCACCCTCAGCAGCCTTTACATCTACCGCAGCAGGATTATTCTTGCTATTTTTAGCGGCTTCCATTTTTGCTTGCATTTCATTTTGAGCGGTTAAATTAGAACCGATAGCTTCACGTGTAATTGTGATAATTACAGGATTACCCGGTGTACCAACGTCAAGTTCTAGTGTATTGTCGTCATAAATCTTTGTGACTACACCAATCATTCTGCCAATGGTCATAATCTTTGTACCAACGTGTATGTCGTTTTGCATTTGTTGATATTCTTTACGTCTCTTTCTATTTGGTAAAACGGTCAATAGAATCATACCAACAATCATTACGCCGAAAATAACCCAGACTATCCAACCCTTATCACTTGTCGGTTGTTGAGTTCCAGGAGTACCGCTATTTGTTGCTCCTTCAGCTGCTAATAAAAATCTTAATAACATTTTTTTTATTCTCCTTATTTTGTTGACTGTATTAATTATACACTATGAATATAATAATATCAAGTGTATTTTTTAATCAAATAAAAGCATTATTTGATATTTTCAGTTAATTGTTCTTAATTTAAATTAAACTGACAATATGGCTGAGATTCTTCGACAACGCTCAATGATGACATATCCTACCATCATATCACGAAGTCAAAAATCACATATTGCTCGTTGAACATTGCACATTATGCAAAATAGTATTACGGTATTGCATCTACGTCTGCCTTGTCCTTATATTCTGCCATAAATGAGTCGTGGAATTCTTTGAAGCGATCTTCTCGAATTGCAGCCTTCATTTTATCGGTCAAGCGCATTAATGTGCGGATATTATGAATCGATACCAATCTTCCACCAAAGATTTCATCGGATATAATTAGATGTCTGATATATGCACGAGTGTAATTTCTACAAGCGTAACAATCGCACTCTGAGTCTATCGGTCTAAAATCTTCTTTAAATCTTGCGTTTCTAAGGTTAATATTGCCTCTAAACGTCATCGCTGTTCCGTTTCTTGCAATTCTTGTTGGCAATACGCAGTCGAACATATCTATACCTCGATATACGCCCTCAACAAGGCAATCAACACTACCGACACCCATCAAATAACGAGGTTGATCCTTTGGATAATACGGATATAATTCTTCAAGCATTTCATACATTATGGGTTTTGGTTCACCTACTGACAAACCGCCTACCGCAATACCACATCTTGCATATTCTGCAGTGCGTTTTGCACTTTCAATTCTTAAATTTTTAAACATATTACCTTGGATAATAGGGAACAGCATCTGCTTTGAGGTATCTTCACTTACTTTATAGCACCTATCCAACCAACGCAAAGTACGCTCCATGGCGTCTCTTGCCTTAGCTTCGGACACGCCCGACTCGGTACACTCATCAAAAGCCATCATGATATCCGAACCCAATATGTTTTGAATTTTCATAGCGTCCTCAGGCGTTAAAAAGTGTCTTGAACCGTCTACAACCGAACTGAAAGTACAGCCCTCATCGGTTATTTTGCGTAATTTGGAAAGTGAAAAGATTTGGAAACCGCCACTATCAGTCAAGAGGCTTCTATCCCAATTCATAAATTTATGAACACCGCCTGCCTTTTCAATAACATCTGTACCCGGTCTTAAATAAAGGTGATATGTATTAGCTAAAATAATTTGCGCACCTAAATCTTTGATTTCCTCAGGAGATAATGCTTTTACAGTAGCAAGCGTACCCACCGGCATAAAAACAGGAGTTTCAATTACGCTATGTGGCGTAGTCAATCGTCCAATTCTTGCAGGAGTTTTGCTATCATTTTTTAATACTTCATACTTAAATCCGCTCATAATTCACTAAAAAAGTTATACTATAAAATCAAGCACGCGTCGCCGAAACTGAAAAATCTATATTTATTCTCAACCGCAATTCTATACATTTCAAGGGTTTCGTCCTTGCCCATAAATGCCGATACAAGCATTATTAAAGTACTTTCAGGCAAATGAAAGTTGGTAATTAAGCCCTTAACTACGTTGTACTTATATCCCGGATAAATAAATATATTAGTATTGCCACTACCTGCTTGTACCAATCCGTCCTTAAAGGCGCTTTCGACAGTTCTTACAGAGGTTGTTCCTACGCATATTACTCTACGACCCTCTTTAAGCGCAAGATTGATTTTATCAGCTGCTTCTTCACTTACCTCGTAATATTCCGAATGCATTTCGTGAGTTTCTACGCTATCGGTTTTTACAGGTCTAAACGTGCCTAATCCAACATGTAGCAAAACTTCGGCTACGTCAACGCCCATTTCTTTAACTTTTTCCATAAGTTCGGTTGTAAAATGCAAGCCTGCTGTCGGAGCGGCAGCAGAACCGTCCACCTTACAATATACGGTTTGATATCTTGTGGAATCCTTTAACTCTTTGGTTAAGTACGGAGGAAGCGGTACGTTGCCAACTCTTGATAGAATATCCTCGAATACTCCGTCAAAGTGGAATTCGACCTCTCTAATACCTTCCTCTCCTCTTTTGGTAACAGTAAGCGACAATTCATTCGAAAAAATCACTTTTGTGCCGACTGTCAATTTGCGTGCAGGTTTACTCAAACATTCCCAATGAGTATAATCTATTCTTTTCAGCAAAAAGACTTCTATTTTACCATCACATCCCTCTCTTTTTCCGAACAATCTTGCAGGTATTACCTTTGTATTGTTTATAACCAACAAGTCGCCTTTTTTAAGGTAATCGGTGATATTGTAAAAATGTCTATGTTCGATTGAATTATCTGCTCTATTATAAACCAAAAGTCTTGACTCGTCACGTGGTTCGATTGGTGTTTGCGCAATCAATTCCTTTGGTAAATCATAGTAAAAATCACTTGTTTTCATCGTCATTTAAATAATCGGGAACTGGCTTTCCAAAATGTTTATACGCAGGTGCAAGAGCCACTCTTCCCCGTCCTGTTCTTGAAATAAAGCCAATTTGCATTAGATATGGCTCGTGATAATCTTCTATTGTCGATATATCCTCTCCTGTTGCGGCAGAAAGGGTTTCCAAGCCTACCGGACCGCCCTTAAACTGTTCGATAATGCTCAAAACAATTCTTCTATCTGTCGAATCTAATCCTAAATGATCGACTTCCAAGGCGTCAAGCGCTTTATCCGCATGCTCGCTTCCTATAACCTTTGAACCTTCATATTCTGCAAAATCACGAACACGTTTTAAAAAATTGTTAGCAATTCTTGGCGTTCCCCTGCTTCTAACTGCAATTTCATAAGAAGCGGTTTCGGTGATATTCATACCCAAAAGCCCTGCGGAACGCTCAATGATTTTTGACAATTCAAAAGGATTATATAATTCCAATCTACAGGAAAAACCGAAACGATCTCTTAAAGGTGCAGACATCATACCTGCCCTTGTGGTCGCTCCTACTAACGTAAATTTGTTTATAGGCATTCTAACGCTTCTTGCCGTAGCACCTTGCCCCACGATAAAATCAATAGCAAAGTCTTCCATTGCAGGATAAAGCATTTCTTCACATGGACGGTTAAGTCTATGAATCTCGTCAATAAACAAAATATCTCCGTCCTCAAGATTGCTCAAAATCGACGCTAAATCAACAACTTTTTCTATAGCCGGTCCCGAAGTGATTTTTATATTCGTACCCATTTCGTTCGCTATAATATTGGCTAAAGTGGTTTTGCCAAGTCCGGGTGGTCCGTACAAAAGTATATGATCAAGAGGTTCTCCTCTATTAAGAGCAGATTTGATAAAAACCTTAAGATTATTCTTGATCTTTTCCTGACCTACGTAATCGTCAAACGACCTTGGTCTTAGTTTATTATCGTCTTGTTCAAAACTATAATTAGCCATTATTCAATCCTTTTAGTACTATACGGATGATCTCTGCGAAATCCGAGGTGGTTTGTCTTGCTTTCATAACGGGTTCGTATGCCTTTTGACGAGGCAAGCCCATTGATTCCAATGCGTCTAAAACGTTGCTAACAACGGGGTCGATTGAAGTGTTTACCGAGCTTACAGTTGTCAAAGCTCCGACTTTTTCTCTTAATTCGAGAACAATTCGCTCCGCTGTTTTCTTGCCTATACCCTTTGCACTTGCAATGGTGTGTATATCATTGGTCAAAATAGCATTCGTTAATTGCTCTACACTGACTCCCGACAAAATCGTAAGTGCGGTTTTTGGACCTATTCCGGAAATACCTGTTAGCAGCAAAAACATATTTTTCTCTTGCTTGGTGGTAAAGCCAAACAATGCAATTTCGTCATCCTTACTGTTTATGATAAGCTCGCAAAACAATTTGCACTCGAGACCTACCGACGGTAAAGCCGACAAAGAGGTGTTGGATACGCATATTTCGTATCCAATACCATTATTTTCTACAACAATAGAGCCCTCTTGTATTTCTACTAGTTTTCCAACAATATACGAATACATTTCTTTTTATACTAGTCCTCGTCTTCTTCCTCGGGAAGAACTGCGTTATGGTAAACGTTTTGAACGTCGTCGTTGTCCTCTAACATATCGATTAGTTTGATAATCTTTGCAGTAGTATCGGCATCGGGAGTAACGGTATTTTGTGGTACCATTTCAACTTCTCCGCTGATAATTGTCAAGCCCTTGCTTTCCAATGCTTCTCTTACTGCGCTACATTCTGTTGGAGCTGTGATTACTTCGTAAACGCCGTCCTCACTAACAACATCGTCTGCGCCTGCATCCAATGCCATCATAATGAAATCGTCCTCGTCAAGGTTTGTTGCGTCTACAATAATAATACCGCGCTTATCAAACATAAACGATACGCAACCGTTGTTACCTAATTGACCGCCGCACTTATCGAAATAGTGACGAACGTCGCCAACTGTACGGGTTTTGTTATCGGTCAAACATTCTACGATTACGGCAACGCCACCGGCGCCATATCCTTCATAAACTGCTTCTTCATAGTTTACATTGCCCAACTCACCTGAAGCCTTTTGTATACTTCTCTTAATGTTGTCGTTAGGCATATTTGCAGCCTTAGCCTTTGAAATTACATCACGTAATCTCGAGTTTGAATCAGGGTTTGGTCCGCCTTGCTTAACTGCAATAGCAATTTCTCTACCTATTTTTGTAAATACGTTACTTCTTTGAGCATCGCCCTTTGCCTTTTTATTTTTAATGTTAGCCCATTTGCTATGACCTGACATATATTTACCTCCTATTATGCTCTAATATATACATTGATAAGCTTGCGCTTACCCCTGCGTTTAAAGATTCGGTGTTATTTTGCATTGGAATACTGAGTATTTTATTGGCACGATTCCTAAAATATTCACTTGCCCCCTTTGCTTCCGAGCCTACGACGATTGCGTATTTATCGTTTGGCGCTTCGTCAAATATGTTGACGCCTGCCATATCCAACAAATAAACGTCGCCATTCCAATCAAAATCCGAATATTCTAAGTTAACCACGTTCACTCTGAATATACCGCCCATTGTCGAGCGAATACACTTTGGTGAATATGGATCTGCGCTGTCAAACAGCAAAACCGCATCAAATCCACAAGCCCCTGCGGTACGAATGATTGTGCCTACATTGCCTAAATCCTTAACCCCGTCTAAGATAATCAACTTATTTAAGCATTTATAGTCAATGGGAGTGGGAATTTTGCAAATAGCAATCAAACCACTTGGTGTGATTGTTTCAGATACTCTTTCAAATAGCTCGTTTCTTAAGGTGATAACCTCTGCTTTTGGATTTAGCTCGAATGAATCGAGAACGTCGGATTTTTTATCACTAACAAAATAATAAACAACGTCAACGGACTTAGGAATATCCTTAACCATATTCACGCCCTCGACTACAAATAGACCTGTTTCGTTTCTGCCCTTTTTGTTATAGAGCGAACGAAGAAGTTTTACTTTTGCATTGCTTATACTTTCGATAACCATAGAAATCTTAACATCGACTCACGCAAAACCAACAAACTCTAGTTTTCGATAATGCAAAAAAGCCGACAAAACCTATTCGGGCTTGCCGGCTAATAACGCTTATTTTGCAGCTTGGATTGCATCCTTAGCCTTTACGGTAAGTGCGGTAAAACCAGCGGGATCTTTAACTGCAATGTCTGCTAAAGACTTGCGGTTCAAATCAATACCTGCTAATTTCAAGCCATGCATAAATTGGTTATAATTCATATCATTTTGATGTGCGGCAGCGTTGATACGAGCAATCCATAATGAACGGAAATCTCTCTTTTTGAGTTTTCTGCCAACATATGCATATTGTTGGGACTTCATAACAGCTTCACGAGCTACTCTGTATAAATTCTTTTTGGAACCCCAATAACCTTTTGCTAACTTAAATATTTTTCTACGCTTCTTAACAGCGTTAACAGCTCTCTTAACTCTCATACTCTATCTCCTTATTTTTTTGGCAACATGTTTCTGATAGTACCTTCAAATGCACTGTCAACATATCCGCCGGCTCTTAAGCCACGCTTTCTCTTTGTTTCCTTCTTTGTCAAAATGTGGTTCTTACCCATTTTTGCTCTCTTGATTCTTCCGTTTTTTGTAACACGGAAACGCTTTCCTGCACCTGAGTGCGATTTCATTTTTGGCATATATATTACCTCCGTAATTATTTTTTAGTTATTGGCGCAAGCATCATTCTAATGTTGTTTGCTTCTTGTATAGGTCCTTGCTCCTTGTTGGCATTTTCAACCAACTCGAAAAATTGATTCATTAATTCCATTCCCAACTCGGGGCGTTTGTTTTGACGGCCCTTCAATCTAATAACGACTTTAACCTTATCACCGTCCCCAATAAAGGAACTTGCTCTTTTTGCCTTGATTTTAAGGTCATTAGTGTCGATACCAATAGATAGTTGAACTTCTTTAATCTTGATTATTTTTTGATTTTTAGATGCTTCTTTTTCTTTCTTAATGCTTTCATAACGAAATTTGTCATATTGCATTAGTTTACAAGTCGGAGTTGCGCCTTGACCTACTTTTACTAAGTCTAAACCTGTATCTTCTGCTACTTGTAATGCGCTTGCTCTTGACATAATACCCAAGGATTTACCGGTAGTGTCAATAACCATGACTTCACGTTCTTGAATTTGCTCGTTAATTTGATACTCTTTTATAAGAAAGTCCTCCTAAAATAAAAAATTTGGATTGCAGAAAGCATCCAAACCTAAAAATCATACTCTATCCATAAATAGAGTTATAAATTTTAGAACACAGGGACAACGGAATGTCACAAGGTGAGATACTTCTACTTTCGTACTTAAATATTATCATTGTTGCTCCATATTGTCAACAAAAACAATGAAAGTTTTTTTTTAAAGTTATATTTTTTATCTTTACCGTCATTTCGACTGCGTTACACAACGCTCAAAATGACATCTACTAGACCATTTAATTACGTAGTCCACAACTAGCGAAGCGACTTCATTTGCGTTAGCGTCTTCATTATTTATTTTTTCATTCAAAAGCCAACGATTTGGCTTTTGCTAGATTCCTCGAACATCGCTTTCAGACTGACGTAAGGATTAGATTTTTCAACTTCGTTGAACAACGCTTGAGAATGACATTATGGTCGGATTGACATTTTACACTTGCACATTCTACATTAAATCAATTGCTACGCTTATTACTGCGGAAAGAGTAAAGTCCGTACATATTTTCCTTGATTAACAAACTCTCACTTTCGGCAGGGTTTTCGTTTGTTTCGCAAGCGAATTGTGCGTCCGACAATGCTGCTTCTGCGGTTTTTCTTCCTTGCATAGCATCTAAAAATGCATTTCCAACTTCTTCACGAGCAACCAATGTGCCTACAAACGAAGGTGTGGTGAACATTCTATCAATCATGTTTTTTGATACTCTTTGAGCAACTGCCTGAATACTATTGCCTTTTATATATTCAGCATATTCTTTTACGTCATAGCTTGAGATACGACAAGGATTATAATTCGTAGTAGCTGCAAATGCAGCTTGGAATGTTGGGTCTAATAATTCCTTCATAAAAAGAAATGTCATAAGCGCCTTTTCCACGGTATTAGTTGCATTATAGCCACCTTCAAACATTACAAGTGAAGGACCTTGCGCAATAGATACGGAATTTACGCCATTTGCTGTATTACTACTGGGAATAGGCGCAATACCCCATTCAAAATCATTTCTCGGGTCATTATGAGAGGCTCCGTTAGAAGAACCTATATAATAAATTAATTCACCATTACAAAATAGGTTTGAAAGATACATGCCGTAATCTCTTTGAGTTGTGAGGTACCCATTTTCATAATATCCGTGAATTTGATTTAGCCAAGAAATTGTCTCGGGATTGTTGAATAGGTAGTGAGAAGCATTTGCACTTGTGTAGCCCCAACCGTTTTGTTTGCACATTGTGATAAAGAAATTTGACTCAGAATCATATCCAAAGGGTACTACATCCGAATATCGCATTTTCATCAAAGCGCATTGTCCCCATAGCTCGTCCCAAGTTTTTGCAGGGTCTAAACCTAACGAGTCAAGAACAGTTTTGTTATAATACATTACTTCTGTTGACTTAACAAATGGAAGCGTTAGCAAGGAATTACTCGTATAACCATATTTATCATAATCTCCAAAGTTTGTTGCAAGTCCTTCATTATAGAAGCTTTCTACAAAGTCGGCAAGCTCATTTTGGGAGTAACCTATATTACCTTCCGTAAGACTTATAAATGGATTCAAATCGATAACCTTTCCACTGGATAGATAGTTGGCAACATAATCCATATAGCACAATGCGATGTCAGGCTGTCTTCCATTTTCCAAATCAAGTAATATTTGATTATCTAAATCGGAATAGCCACCGAATTGAACATTGCGAATTGTCCAACCGAAGTATTTTGTTTCAAAGGCTTTTATTGCATTATTTATTAAATTTGCCGCAGCTCCACCATACGATGAATAGAATATAATAGTATGATTTATATTAGGATCGCCAATTTTAAGAGGTTTTACATACACTCTATAATTTGCGTTTTCTTTTAAGACATGTAGCGTTAAGAATACAGAAACATTCTCCATTGCAAGCTCCGGTCTATTGACTTTTGCAGTAATTATACCATCACTTTCAATTACTTCAATAGCTTCATTATCCGATGTCCAAGTAGCAGGATATCCAAGAACTGTGTTTGGTAAAACAAAATCTTCTTCGACCACTTTGAGAGCATGTTCAAACTCAAATTTTGCAAAATCGGGATATGGATTTACCTTTACAGTAAAGTCCTTACTTAAATCTTCAACATTTACAGTAAGCTTGACTGTTACTTGACTTTCGTCTTTTTCAAGCATAGTAACAACAGCCAAAAAGCCACTTTCCGTTTCGGTTACTTCAATGGCTTCATTATCTGACGTCCAAGTAGCCACTTTTCCAAAAAGCTCGTTTGGTAACAAAAAATTTTCGGAAACCTCTTTTCCGTTAAGTTCAAACTCATATTCTTCAAGCTTGATTTCCAATTCGGATTTAGTATTCTTATCGGTACAAGCCGTAAGGGTGAATAATGATATTACGATAATAAATATAATTAGTGCAATTCTTTTCATAATGAACTCCGGATAAAAAATATGATTATTAGTTGTAAGCTATATTTTAATTATAAACCATATGTAAATAAATGTCAAGAAGTAAGGTGTTCAGAACCTTAGCTTAATGTGCAATGTGCAATTTTGGATATTATTTGTATCGTTCTGTGGTTGGTTTTAATACACTTTCTTTCAATTAAATGTAGTGGTTTTATTTGCTTTTTAATGTGCAAGTATCTAATTATCCAAAATTAGCGATAGCGTTTTCATTAGCGAAGCGACTTCATTTCTTCATCCCTTCATTTTAACATTGATAGGTCCTTCGACAAGCCCAGGATGACAGCAAACGCCGTCAACTGGCTCAGGATGACATTATGGATTGCACATTAATTAAAGCTGTCTCCTGCGTGGGTTGGAATAACCGGCAAGCCTTTTTCTTTAAATATTTCGATTGCTCGATTTCCTGTACAATGCCCCAAGTACATCGCTCTTATTGGGAATTGTTTTAATCTCTCTGCAATTCTTTCAACCTTTTCATCGGTGGTATTCAAGGGCGTTTTAGCGTTTCCCTTTGTGTGAATACCGCCAATAAATATTATATTCTTAGCATTATTAAACCTTGCGTAACACTGCTCGATAATGTTTACAACCCCTTTATGTGAACATGGCGAAATAATATATAGACATTCTTCTTCAAGAACACAAACACAAATCTCGTGCTTATAGGTGTCGTTAAAAAGTAGTCCGCCCTTTTGAATATAATGCACTCCCATTTTTTCTGCTTTGTTATAATCTATATTCAATATAATAATTTTATCAGTTATAGATAAAATTTTATCGACTTTAACTAGGCTTTCGCTATAACTTTTAAAGAACGATTTGTCTATTCCCAATGCGTAATGTGGAAAATGTTTGCCACCGTATGTTTTATGCTCATCCGAGCCTATGTATATTGTTTTATCAGAAAATAGTTTTTTATATGCAAACGCTCCGCCGTTATGGTCGTTATGGTTATGGGATATTACCGCAAAATCGGTATTTAGGTCAAGATTTAGAGAATTAGCATTCTTTATAAATAAATCGCTTGAACCAAAGTCTACAATAAAGGACTTGTCGTACGCTTGAACATACAGACTATATCCGTATTCGGCATCAACAAGCCCTACTTGATTATCTACTAGAACGGTGATTTTCATTATAGATTTTAATTATTCATTATCATTTTTGCAATAGACAAAGCAACCTCTTTTGCATCCTCGCCTACGGTTACTTCGGTATCACAAATTTCCGAATTTCTATATTCAAAATCTAGCGACATTATTCTTCTTGTCTTATCCTCTAAGTCGCTATCTCTTGCAATTATACTCTTTATCGTATCCGTCTTTTCCCTATTTAAGAAAACAAGCATTGCACGATGACGATATATGTTTTTTAGAGTAAGCGCACCGCAAATATCTATTGGTATAACAGCAACTGCACCTTTATCAACTATTGGTGTTATGTCACTATCCGACGTGCCGTAATGATGAGAACTGTAAACTGTGGTTTCGATATAGTTGCCCTCGTTCATTTCGTCAATAAACTGTTTTTCGGAAATAAATCTATATGCTTCATCAGTTTCATTATCTCTTTTAGGTCTTGTGGTTGAAGTAAGAGGTTTTTCAAAACCCTCAATCATAGACAATTCATTTGCAATTTGATTTTTAAATGATCCTGACGGACCGACAAGGCATAATACCCCGCCATTTTTTAAATCGGGGAATTTTTCTCTAAAAGAATTACAAGCCATTTTACACAAATGCAAGAAATCGTCGTAACTATTAACGGATAACAAACCCGATAAATTGTTATTCCAAGGCTTGCGGAATAATACGGGATAAGCAGCCCTCGATGTGGAAATATTATGTGCGCCGTCATCTAATATCATATCAAGCGAAATAACATCCTTCCTTGTGCCTAAAATAATATTTTGAGGCGGAATCTCGGGAAAGTCTTTAATAATACGCTCTGCCCTAGCGCTCATACATTGAGGGGGAACTGCGGTTACAATAAAAACGTCGGCGATTTGAGATAGTTTTTTGACAAACTGTTGCGCTCCCGGTGTGATTGGTTGAGTACGAACAAACTCGGGGTCCCCATATAAAGCGATTCTTTCTTCTGCGTGTCGGCCAACCTTTCCCCAACCCTTGATATCTTCAAGCGTCAGTGGTTCTTCGTCGGGATATCTACTGTTTATTATAGATAAAGCATATGAATTACATTCATATAAAGTGTCGTCAACATCTAAGCCTACTCTCATCCTATACTTTTTCATAATTCCGCTTTTCTCCTTTGTAAAAATTATAATCTATATTTATTTTATTGTCAAGAAGTCCCCCTATTTATAGCCGAAATTATTGTCAATATGGCGGTTGACAGTACGATTATTTTGTGGTAGTATTAAAAGTTATGGTGTATAGTGTTGCAGTACTATAAAAAAGCATAGTTGAACAAAAAAAACGTGCAATGTGCAATGATACATTTGCCATTAGGCTGTACGTAGGCTTCGCTATAAGTCAGTGCTTGGATAGAGATTTCTCGACTTCGCTCGAAATGACGAAAGCGGATGAGATTTCTCGACTTCGCTCGAAATGACGAAAGGGGATGAGATCCTCACGACTACGCTACGCAACGCTTTCAGAATGACAATGCGGATGAGATGTCTCCACTGCGGTCGACATGACATAATATGGATGAGATCCTTACGACTCCGTTGCACTCCGCTCAGGATGACAATATGGCATGAATGTCTATCCGTATGCTTCGCAAAGAGTCGGTGCTTGTAGTGAGGTCCCTCGACTACGCTTCCAGGATGACAGCGGTGCTGTCAATTAGATCCTCACGACTCCACTACGTTTCGCTCAGGATGACATTTATAAGGATTAGATCCTCACGACTCCGTTGCACTTCGCTCAGGATGACAAAAGCGGATGAGATTTCTCGACTTCGCTCGAAATGACATTGTATATGCTTAGAATGACATTGTATATGCTCAGGATGACACTATTATCATGACACTATTATAGAAATAAAAATTGATA
>CALYRM010000051.1 GCA_945482995.1 uncultured Clostridia bacterium
GGCGAAAGATTGCCATAGTCATTGGCGTCATCACTATTTTTAGCGTCGTTTTCATTAACACATTGAGCGTTATATGTAGGTGCGCCAACTAAGAAATTATTGTTGCTTTTTACGTAAAACGGCATATCTTCTTCTGTAATTGTAGACAACTCCTCGTTTGTAGCCATTTTTAGACCGACAATTCTTACCGATTGTTTCGTGATGATTTTTTCAAAAAGATTTCGAACGTCTCTTGCATTGCCGAAATTGTCATCTCTGTTGTCAAATAATTTATTAAGATAATCATGAAGAACAACTTTAGCCGTATCCGAAAGCATATATCCGGATTTTCTGCACATTCCAAGGAAAATTTTATATAATTCCAAGCCTGAGTAATCGTCAAAATTCAATTTAGTCTTAAATCTTGAATTCAAACCGGGGTTAGATTCGATAAAATCGTCCATTTTGTTATCATATCCTGCAACTATAACAACGAAAGAAGTTCTCTTGTCTTCCATTGCCTTTAAAAGTGTTGCGATAGCTTCTTGACCAAAGTCGCTGTCCGATTTTGAGCTCAATGTGTATGCTTCATCTATAAACAATACGCCACCCATTGCGCTTTCGATAACCTTTTGCGTTTTAAGAGCGGTTTGCCCGATATAGCCGGCAACCAAATCCGAACGATCCACTTCGATTAAATGTCCCTTTGATATTATGCCGAGGGCGTGATAGATTTGCGATACTATTCGAGCGACAGTGGTTTTTCCGGTACCAGGGTTACCTGTAAATACAAGGTGATAAGACATATCCGGGACAGGTAAGCCCCTTTCTTTTCTCATTTGAAAGGCTTGAATTTGTCGTACCCAATCGTTAATTATTCTTTTAACCTTGTTCAAACCTACCAAGTCGTTAAGTTCTTTGAGAGCATCCTCTAACGAAACATCCTTTGCTTCCTCAACTTTAATAGGAGCGGTTTCTTCTTTTTCGTTTAGCGGAGCTTCGCCTCTACCCGCAGCGGCTCTTTTCATATCTTCGGCAAATTCCAAAAATCTCTTTGCTTTGTCAAATCTTGCTCTTTTTAGCTCGCCCTCTTTTGTTTCTTGGGCAATTTTTAACATTTGTTCTGCGCAAAGATTGTAAAATTTTTCTGCCGATACAAAATCTTTATGCTCGTAGTATGCCTTTGCACGCCTAGCGTAATTTTCTACGGTTTCGTATAATAAATCTATATCTGCCATAATTAGTTAGATAGCTTTTTCTTCAAGTCAGCCAATTCCTTTTCAATTTGTGCGTCCAAATCAGTCGAGTTTTCATCTGCGCCCGTCAAGGAGGCAATCATATTCTCAATTTCCTTGTCGTTATCCTCGTTTGTGGGTACACCCGAAGCAAACGCGCTTGAACTTTCGTCCATAAAGTCCTCTAGCATTTCGGTTTGTACTTCAGCATTGGTCATGGCTTCATTAAATTGTTCTTGTACTTTCAAGAAATCCTTCTCCCTAGTCAATCTCATCATTTCCTTGCTGAGTAAACTCATACCGCCTAAAAATTCGGTTGTCATACCTGCCATATCTCTCATTTGAGCGGTAATTTCAAAATTAAGTTTCATTTCGTAAACTCTCTTTTGTTGTGCCATTGTCATTTTTAATCCCGTCAAAGCTAGGTTAAATTGTGCCGTCAAGCCTTTTTTCTTAGCGAGCTTTGCTGCATTGATATAAACCTGTTTTTGTTCTTCTAGCTTTTTGATTTGCTTATCCATAGTTCCGATTGTCTTACGTACAAGCATTTTCTTTTTCATTTCTTTTTTTTGCGACATCTTCATATTTAATCTCCTTTAATTATTCAACGGAATTATCGTCTACGGCGCTCTCCGATTTTGGTGTACTCTCGTCGGGAATAGATGTTCTGTAATCCATTTCTGCGGTTTCGGCATCCTCAAACACAGCCAATAGTTCATCGTCCGATTGCCCGACTCCGTAGATGGCTTCATTCTTTTCATATTGAGTTTCGACTTCTCTAAACGTTTCGTCTGCGTCAGTCAAAATAGTTTCAGCAGTGACTCTTGTATTCAACGCTTTATTCAAGAATTTCGCTAATCCGACTTGATCCTTTAATAAATTACCCAAAGACATCTTTGAGGTATTCTTGAAGAACTCGTTATTATCGATAGCTCCTTTAAGCTTATTGAGTAACTGCGTATTATACATCAAGTACATTGCTCTTTGAGTGTCCTGCTCTATTTCGGATTTTAGAGCGTTGATTCTCTTAGCATAAAAAAGACGTAGTTCTCTATTTTTTTCTTCCTTACCCTTAGCGGTAAGATTGCTGATTTGGGCTTGTTTCTCAACTATCTCCTTTTCTATTTTGTTGCACTCGGTTTCCAATTTGCAGATTGAGTCTACAACATCATCTCTGGTTATTTTGTCGTATTTGCTTTTAAAACACATAGTTATCTCCTTATATTAATTTGTTTCTGATTGCTATTGAAACTTCGACTTCTTTGACAAAGTCTTTTATATCGGATAGCTCCACAATTAATGCTTTGTTTAATTTAATCTTTTCGTCTTGAATTTGTTTTTTTATTTCTTCGTCAATTTTTAAAACCTTTTGTTCGGGCGAGGAAATCAAGTAACGCAACTTATTTTGCAAGGACTTTAAAATCTCTTCTTTTTTTTCATTATCAACCTTTGCGTTATCCCTTGCCAATACAATCAAGGCCTCAATGGAATTAGCGTTTTCTTCGACAAGATCGCGATCTTGATTCGCTAATTTAGTTTTATTAGATTTTCTGCACATAGCTTCACTCCTTATTAAAACATACTGTTACCACACTTCGAGCAGTGTTTGTTTGAAAATAAATTAACGGCGCCGCACTTAGGGCAAACTGCACCTTCTTGTAGTTCTTCTTGATATTCGTCGCTACCTGCACTGTTTGTCATCAGGCGCTGAGACTCTTCATCGGTAGACTTATTGATCGCACCTTTGTTGTTTGCTAATTCTTGCATTTTTTCTTTGTGCGCTATATCCATTTGGTACTTCCTTTTTTCCCAAGCTTTAGCTTCGATTTTTTCTTGCTCGATTCTTTTTGTTTCGGATTGTCGTTCACTTTCTTTTTGTAGAGATTGAAGTTTTAACGTTTCGAGATTCGCTTGTGAAATATTTATGTTGTCAATGGTAAAATCGACCAAACTTATACCATAATCGGCGGAAAATTTTGCGCTTAAATCATCGCCCACTTTTGCGGATATTTCGCCTCTAAATTTTTCGAACTCCTCATATGTCAAAGCCATTGAACTTGCAACTGACTGGAATTCAACGCCGAAATAACTTCTAACCTCACTTGAAAAGTTTTCTGTGAATTTTTTGAGGTCGAATTCCTTAGTTTGCCCAACAACAACTCTAATAAACTGTTCGGGATTGGAAATCGAAACTCTAAAATGTCCATTTGCTCCAACGCTTAAAATCATATTATGAGCGGGATCGTTATATGGTATTCTTTGCGCCGTACCCCATCTAACCAAAACTCTAACTTCCTTTGGAATATAGATAACCTCGACCGAACTTCCTTTTTTCCACTTTTTATATTCTTTTCTATCCTCGAATACTTTATGTGTACCGCTTCTATAAAAGCGAATATCACCACCGCCCTTGATAACATAGGCGTTATGTGTAAAAGGAACTTCAATAAGGTCTTTCTTTCCTTGAACTACGCTATCAACTCTAACGAACAGCACCTGATTGTCGTCAAGTTTTTGATCGCTAACAGTTTGATTAATTTTTATGACCTTTTGTTTGTTTAACATAAACGAACTCCTTAAAAATCCTTTGCCCATTTTTGCATAGACAAAGCAATGCAGTAAACTATATATTTAAATTATAAGAAAAATTTATATTAGTGTCAACATTGGACAAAAAAATTAACTAGAATTAATGTGTGCAAAATATAATGCAATCCCCGATGTAGTCGAGATAGATTTATCAATGAACCGACTCTTTTCAATGCATACTAAAAGCCTTAGTTAATTGGAAATTTGCACATAAAAAAAGTACCGTTAAAGTTGAACTTCACGTGTACCTTTTTTGTAACACATAGCGCTACATTATTGCTAATTGATATAATTACAATTACTCAAACAAACTGACGACCATTTGAATAACGACAGACTTCATTTTTTCATAATCAATATAATCGTGCTTGTCGTAAACGTATTCGTGCGCGAAGGATTGGATTGAATTCATGGCAACATGAACCTTTTCTTTTAGACTGTCGGCACATAAACCTAAATCCTTTAATTTGTCGGAAATGCTGAATGTAATATTGTCCTCTAATACTAAAAACTTTTGATTAATCTCGGTATCTGTTACGGCTAACGAATGTAAAATGTTGTGAATGTTTGCATTGCTCTTATGCGTTTCCATTGTCAAATTTAATAGATCGGTAACCACATTATTAAAGTCAATAGGAGCCGTGATCTTTGATACATATTTTTTGAATGGTTCGCTAACCTTTTCTATGTAAATATCGATAACGTACAACAAAATATCTCTCTTATCCGAGAAATAACCATATACAATACCTGTGGAAACACCTGCCTTTTTGGCAATATCTGTGGTATTTGTATTATAAAAGCCCACCTCTGAAAAAATATCATAGGCTGCCTCGATTATTTTTTTCTTTTTGTCTTTTGCCCTGTCTTGTTTGGGCTGTCTAATCTTTTTATCCATAATATACATTGTAAATCAAAATTATAAAAAAAGCAACACTTGGGCGAAAATTAGGAATCCGTTTTTATATCATTCAACCCTTATTTTCATCCAAATAATCAAAATGTCATTCTTTGGATAGTAGAAGAATCTTATTCCAGTTCGTCATTCTGCGCAGAATGTTCGCCTATCCCACAAAATTAAATAACCCTAAATTGCATATTGTCTTATGCCGAATGGAAAGTTGGATAATATTTTTTCCACCATATTCGGGATGACGTAGATAAGTCAAAAAACTCAAAAAATGTGACAAAATATTCATATTTTGCTTGACACCCGCATATTATGATGCTAAGATTTATATGAATATGACAAAATATTCATATTTACCGAATATCGGTTTTGGAGGTATCAAAATGCCAATCATTTTAGCGCCAAGGAACGTCGGCTTAAAAATCGTTAAAATCACAGCCGAGGAAAAAACTAAAAAACATCTTGAAAATTTAGGAATAACCATAAATGGCGAAATAACTGTACTAAGCGCAGCAAGCGGAACGGTGATATGCAAAATCAAAGAAGGTCGTATTGCTCTTGACAGAGATTTGTCCAAAAAGATTTTCGTTGCGTAAAATAAATTCTTGCCCGTCATGTCGACCATAAAAATGTCATCCTGAAAGCGATGATCGAAGAATCTCATCCGCGTCCCTCATGTCGAGCGTAGTCGAAACATCTCTATACAATCACCGAATTATGGCGAAGCATACGGTGGTCAGGATGACTAACATAATTTGATTAAAATTTAAAGGAGATATATATGGAAAAAACTCTAAACAACTTTTCTGTCGGCGAAGAAGGAATGGTTAAGCGTGTTTCGGGTGAGAGGCGTATCAAAAGGAGATTATTTGATATGGGAATAACCCCCGGAGCGATAGTTTATCTAAGAAAAAAAGCGCCTCTTGGTGATCCACTTGAGGTTACAATCAGAGGCTACGAACTTACCTTGCGAAAGAACGAGGCTGAAAACATTACTGTGGAGGTGGAAGAATAGTATGAAGAAATTTGCTTTAGCAGGAAACCCAAACTCGGGTAAAACAACACTATTCAATCTGCTTACCGGCTCTACTGCTCACGTTGGCAACTGGCCGGGCGTAACTGTAGACAAGAAGGACGGCGTATACAAGAAATGCGCCGAAAACGTAGCGATAATCGACCTACCCGGTATTTATTCGTTATCCCCCTACACACCTGAGGAAGTAATTGCCAGAAACTACATAATTGACGAAAAGCCCGAATGTATTATCAACATTGTTGACGCCACAAACCTTGAAAGAAATCTTTATTTAACGACTCAACTACTCGAAATAGACACACCTATGGTAGTCGCTTTAAATATGATTGACGCAGTTGAAAAGGCAGGCGACACCATTAATTCGGAAGAGCTTGAAGAAAAACTTGGCGTACCTGTAGTTAGAATTTCCGCACTCAAAAATACGGGAATCAAGGAACTTATGGATAAGGCATACGAGGTTAGCTCGAAGCCAAGAGAAGCAAAAACGGTTTTGCTAAAATCCGCAATTCGCACATTGATTGACGATGTTAAGAGTGCACTTATTGAGCAAAACGTTTCAAATCCTTTATTCCATGCAATAAAGCTAATTGAAAACGACGAAATCGAAGTCGGTATGCATAAAGATTTAGTCAAGATTATTGACGACTTCAAGCAAGGCTTTAACGACGATATATTCGGTACCGATTTTGAAGCGCTTGTCGCAGACGGCAGATATAAGTATATTTCAAAGTATTTTGCGCCCGTTGTTTCAAGCAAAAAAGAAAGTAAAGAAAAACTCACGAAATCAGACAAGGCGGATAAGGTATTGACTCATAAGATATTCGGGATACCGATATTCTTGGTTATTTTGTTTGCAGTATTCCATTTGACCTTTAGCGAGGACTTTCTATTTTTGGGCAAAATCTTCTCGTTACCAACCCTTGAAGAATTGGGATTGTTGACCGAGGAAGGCGAACCCCTAAATTATGGCGTAAGAGTGCTTGCTTGCCTATATGACGGAGCGCTATTTTCCCCGGGCGTAATAGTCAATAACATATGGAATGACCTATTAGTAGGCGAGCTATTCGGTTGGTTGGGCGGCTTAGTTGAAGCTAGCAATATGGAACCTTGGGCAATTGGTTTAATCAACAGTGGTATCTTTGACGGTATAAGCGCAGTTCTATCCTTTTTGCCACCCATATTAGTGTTATTCTTGTTCTTCTCTATTTTGGAAGACTCGGGATATATGGCTCGTATAGCCTTTATTCTCGATAGAGCGTTCAGAAAATTCGGTTTGTCAGGGAGAGCCTTCATTCCTATGATTATGGGCTTTGGCTGTTCCGTTCCTGCTATGATTAACACAAGAACACTTGCGGACGAAAACGAAAAAACCGCTACAATAAGAGTTATTCCATTCTTCTCTTGTGGTGCTAAATTACCGATCTTGACCGCTGTTGCAGGCGCTATCGTTGCCTATTTCGGTTTGGGAAATGCAGATTTAATCACATACGGAATGTACCTAATAGGTATTGTAACCGCTATCGTATCGGTATTACTCTTAAGAAGCACCACCCTAAAAGGTGAAACAGCCCCATTTATTATGGAATTACCTGCATACCACGCACCGCAATTTAAAAATTTGATGGCGCACCTATGGGATAAGGTTAAGCACTTTATTAAGAAAGCATTTACTATCATTTTAGCTTCAACCATAGTAATCTGGGTATTGACTCACTTCTCAATGAGCTGGAAATTCCTTGCCGACGAAGAAATCAACCAGAGTATTTTGGCAGGACTAAGCTCACTTGTTCAACCAATATTCACTCCACTTGGCTTTGGTTCGCAATTAGGTCAATACGGTTGGGTTTTCGTAGTAGCCGTTATCGCAGGTTTGATTGCAAAAGAAAACGTTATCGCAACATTCGCAACGATTGCTTCCTGCTTGATAACTTCTGCAAACTTAGATTTTGGTTCACTTGACGTTATGGCAGAAAATGGCATTGACGCTGTTCAAGCCATGATAATGTCAACCAGAATCACAATACCTGCATTAATTTCATTCATTGCATTCAATATGACGACAATTCCATGTTTCGCTGCCGTTGCAACCGCTAAAGGTGAATTGCAAAATAGCAAGAGATATAAAGGTACACTATTATTCTGGCTATTATCTTCATACATTGTCGGCGCTATGATTTACACAATCGGATCTTGGTGGTGGACATTGTTCATTTGGCTAGTTGCTATTGCACTTGTTGTAGTCTTTATACTTATCAAAAACAAAAAGATTAACTTGAAACCAAGGAGGGCAAAATAATATGGGCGCTCCGGAAATAGTATTAATCGTAGTATGTTCCATAGTAGTGATAGGAGTTATCGTTGCTGCAATCATTCGCAAGAAAAAAGGCAAGTCGTCTTGCCAGTATTGCAGTAATTGTTCGGGTTGCTCAAAATGCCAAAGCGAATCAACAAAAACCAAAAAATAAAATTGTCGTTTCGACCTAAAATGTCATTTTAACTCATAATGTCATTCTGAGCGTAGTGCAACGAAGTCGAAGAATCTCATCCGCTTCCGTCATGTCGACCGAAGTGGAGACATCTCTAAACAAGCACAAACTTTTTGCGAAGAATACACCCAGACGGAATGACATACAATCATCTAATCCTTATAAAACACAAAATACTAACTCTCTTTAAAATATTTGAAAAACAAAACCGCCCTGCTAAAAGCAAGGCGGTTTTGTTATATCCATAGTGCAAACCACTGCACCATACAAATCAATTTATCCAAAAATGCACATAAATAAGAATTTAGATTCTTTGACTTCGTTACACTTCGATTTGATGACAAGCCTAACGGCTGTCACATTGTATATAAAAAAATTCCCAAATTGGGAATTTTTTATTCGGCTTCTACTACCACATTAACTCTTACGGTGATACCTGTATACAGTTTTACATCAACCATAAGTCTACCTGTGGTTTTGATTGGCTCTTTGAGTAAGATATCTCTTTTATCGATATCATAGCCCATATTTTTTAGTTCGGTAGCAATTTCTTTTGAAGTGACCGATCCAAAAATTTTGCCTTCCTTTTGACCTGCTTTTACCTTTATACGTACTGTTGCAGTTGATAATGAGATTTGATCTGCCTTAGCCTTTGCTATTGCTTTTTGTTTGCGTAATTCTTCCGCTGCCTTCTTTTGGTTTGCTTCGTTTAAAGCATTACCCTCGGCACTTGTAGCCAATTTTCGAGGTAATAAAAAGTTATTTGCATAGCCGTTAGAAACGTTGATAACATCGCCGGCTTTACCTTGACCTTTTACATCTTGTAACAAAAGGACTTTCATAAACACCTCCTGATAAGTTATTTATTTACGATATTATACCATATCTTAAAATCTCATTTCAAGCCCCTAACGAAAAATAAGTAAAAAAGCTCGAGAAATCTCTTCCATAATGTCAGCCTAAGCGTTAAATTATAAACAAAACCAATTTATAGTTTTTTATATCAAGTTCTTATTAATGATAGAGATTTCTCCACTCCGTGCATTCGCACTTCGGTCGAAATGACGTCCACCACATCATAACAAAAAAAGTTTATCTTCTCGTATTATCATAACAAAAAAAGTTTATCTTCTCGTATTATTTTGTAGATTTTTGCTAATAATAAAATTGATTTAGGGGGTTGATATGAAAGAATTAAAATGTACGACTGCAAATTGCGAACATAATAAATGCGAACGTTGTTATGCAAATACAATAGAAATAACGGAAAAGGGAGTTTGTAAAACTAAAGCCAAGAGAGACGGCGGCGCATTGTCGCAGTTGTTTGAAAACTACGAGGCCGGAGCAAACTTTGAATTAGATGAAGTCGATACCGAAGTAAATTGCAACGCAGATTGTATTTATAATAACAATTCCGAATGTTCAAGAGAACATTTGCTTGTCGAAGACGGTTTTATTCGCACAAAATGTGCAAGCAGAGTTAAGGACGACTATCCGAGAAACGACGAATAGGCGAATGAATAATGAAAAATGAAGTCGCTATCGCTAATGAATTTGTTAATCGGTATTTTATACTGCGAAAAATCGTTTTAGTTGGTTGAGCATTTCTTTTGGGAAACAGCATATCATAATTATTGAAAATAGATTTTCGGCAAGTGCAACTGCTAACGGATAACCATACATTTGACCACGAGCAATGCAGATTGCAAATGGAATCCAGGACAATAGCGATTGAACGGGAAAACCCGAAATGTATGGATAATAGACTTTGAAATTACAAAATACCACAACTATGGTGAGTATGAATATCGAAGCGTGGAAGGATGTGTAAATATAGTAGTAACCGCTTGTATAACCTGTTATTTCAAGTATTGTCACAAGGAAAAGCGATACTAAAATTGATAATATGGTAAGCTTGGACGCTTGGTTTCGCATACCTAATAAAACGTGGCGAATAATCAAATAAATGGGAATCAAAGAGACTAGACACGCTATCAGTACCGGTTTATCCCAATCTAATTTATCGCCTATAAAATAAAGAATTAAAAACAGCGCCAAATCGGCGAGGATATATATAAGGGTGAAGGGGTTTTTATAAAACCCTAGCCCTTTTTTCTTTTTCGATTTATCCGATTCTTCCGAAAAAACAAAATCGCAAAGGGGACATCTATGTGGTTCACCTTTAATTTTACAACCGCAATTTTTACAAATCATATCAATGCTCCCTATAATTAGAATGTATTTCAAAGTCTAAGCCTAAATCTCTCATTTTTTCAAAAAAGGCTTTTTCTATTTTCTTTTCAACAATATGTCGAGTAAAGCAAACGGATAGTATTCCGTTGTATGATCCCATTGAAAGGTTTACGGGGGTACGCCTATTGCAGTTTAAAAAGAAATTGATATTTTTAACAACCTTATCCATTCCATCGGGAAGAATTACGTTGCCGATATTGGATAAAATCATAGTTTGAGTGCCTGTTGTAACAAGCTCTCGTCCAAAAGTAATCAATTCTCTTTTTAGGAAGAAAGGACAAAATTTAGTAAACGGATTGTTTGCTACGGTAGAGGCAAGGTACAACGCTTTCTTTAAATTTTCTTCTTTTAATTCGTTGTTTAAAGCGGAACTTAATAATTCGATTGTATTTTCCAAATCCTTTACGTCTGGCGGTAAAATGCACTTTGCCGACGACACAAAATTCAAAAGGGTGTTGGAAGGAAAAAATTTTCTTAGGTTTACCGGAATAAATAATGACGGGGATTTTTTGCCATTGCCGTACAATTCATTTACGGTTAGCATTGCAACTGCCCCAATAAAAACTGTAAGTGAACAATTATATTTATGACTGACTTCAAGCGCTTTTTTAAGATCGATTTCGCCCGAAATGTAGGCTAAACCGTCATGCATAAAGTATTTTCCCTTAACTTGTAGCGATGCGCTTTTAGCGCTTGAAATAAGTCCTTTGGCTTCAACATTTTTATCCAAATATCTTTGATAAGCATTTTCGTTTTCGCCGTTTTTTACGGTTACGTTGTCGTTATCAATTTGAGAGCCTGTGAGTTTCGCGTACTCGATTAATAAGTACTTGATAAAGACCATTGCTCCGTTGCCGTCTGCTATGGAATGAAAAAACTTGAAGTGAATCTCGTTGTCGATATAGGAAACCTCGATAAGATAGTTGTTGTTTTTCGCAAAATTAATTCTACCCAAAAGCTTACCGCTGTTTTGGTGAATCACAACACGATGGTTGTTTTCTACCAAGCAACTTCTGAAAAGGTTGTTTTGTAATTCCACCTTAGTAAAGGCAAAACGTTCATAAGTTTTTTCAAGAGCGGACAATAGATATAACGGATTGACTGCCTCTTGAAGAGTTACGCAAAACTCAAAATTGCTCTGCGTAGAAAGGGTGAGTATCAGCGGATACAGCATACCCGAATTATCAGTTATTGTCCATTTTGATAACCTCATTTTTTGTCAATCTCCAAGGCTATTTTATATATTTCATCCTTTTTAACACCACGTTCATCCGCAACTTTTTTAATGGCTTCTTTTTTAGATAAACCCATATCCATATATGACTTAAGATGTTCTAATGGCGTGAGTTGAACGGAAATTGAAGTGGATTCTTTTCCATCGACAATAAGCACAAATTCGCCACGATCATCCCCTGAGAACCCCTCTTTTAGAGTGGTTACGAATACAGTTTCATGTAACTTTGTCAACTCTTTTATGACAGTTAATCGCCTATCCCCAAGTTTTTGATAAAGATAATTTATAGTTTTATCCAAGTCGTGCATTGCGCAATAAAAGACCAATGACAAGGGCACGTTGATAAATGGTGTAATTTGTTCATCGGCAAGCTTATTTTTATCCGATAAAAAGCCAATGAATACAAATCCGTTGGATATTCCTGCAAGTGAAACTGCGCTTGCAACCGCAGTCGGCCCGGGTACAACGCTTATATCAATGCCCAACGCTCTCGCCTCATTTACAAGAATGCCACCTGGATCGCTTATGCACGGCATACCGGCATCGCTGATTAAGGCAATATTTTTGCCTTTTTTGAGCATTTCAATGAGTTTTGGAGTTTCTTCTTTTTCATTGTATTTATGATAGCTTGTCAGGGGTTTATGAATATCATAATTATGCAAGAAAGGTGCACTGTGACGAGTATCCTCACAGATAATCAAATCAACCGATTTTAGTACCTCTAATGCTCTTAACGTTATATCCCCTAAGTTGCCTATAGGCGTGCCTACCAAGTACAGCATAAGTAATTCTCCTTGGAATCTTTTTGTTATAATTATTTTGTTAGTCAAACATATCTTTATCACTAATAAATTTTAAGGCAAAACGCTTTGAAATACTTGT
>CALYRM010000052.1 GCA_945482995.1 uncultured Clostridia bacterium
GAAGAACACTTTTTTCACTTTTTCTATAATCCCCTTATAAAAAATCAATAATTTTTCAATTCGGGCAAATTTTCAAGCACGTATTTAGTAGCGTACTCGGTATTTGACAAATTCAAAAATAATTTCGTATCATCCGCAATAAAAGGATAACCGTAATAATCGGTTATTAGCCCTATTGAGCTATTATCGTTATTCGTCGTAGCAACAATGTCAATTATAGCCACATTTACCCATTCCGCGACTAAATTTAGGGTGGTTAAAATCATATCTTCATTTTTAACTTCAACAACGGTTTTTGTTTTACAATTAAAAACTAAATTATAAGCCTCGTTATCGGGTTGTTTTTTATAGCCCGCCAAAAGCACACCGCTCGACTGTTTTTTATTATCCATAAAGCTTACGTATATCATTTTATACCTCGCACCTTTTTTTAAATCATTATATCATAAAAAAACACAATTCGCAAGTTACTTTTTCTTAACGCACACAGCAACCCCCTTAGATTCACTGAACTTTTAAAAATCGCCCCGACTTTCCGTTATGTTCTTAACGGAGAATTTGGGGCGGTATGTACACGGAAGGCATTTTGCCTTCCGTGTACTGCTTTTTAGGCAGTTTCTCGCATATTGCTTGGAAGTAGCATCTTGAGCATCGGCATTCCGCTTTGTTCGGGAAGTTGGAATGCATAGTGGATATTAATGAGATTGCCGACTTTCCTTGAGTATTTTTCCATCTTCTCAAAGACTTCTATCTTACGGGTAAATACTCGTAGCAATTCGGGCGTTAGCTTCGGCATTTCAATATACTGCTTTGCCTTTGCTATGAATCCCCTGATGCAACTATCTCGCATATCCATCTCGCTGATACCGTCAGTCACGGCTATCAGCTTTTCTTTTAGTGTGGTTTGCTCTTGCTCGTATCCGCTTGCCATCGTATCGTAGCGTTCGGGAGTGATTCTTCCGCAGACTCTATCCTCGTATAAACATCGAATGATATTGTCAAGCTCCTTGATACGCTTTTCAAGCTGCTGTTTTTCTCTTTCTGCCGCCTTATAAAATCTCTCGGCTTCAGCTTCGCCGTTTGAGGTTGCCATAGCGTAGAATTCTTCGGTACGTTCTCTTGCGAATTCGGTGACTTGACGGAGATTCCGTAGTACGATTTCATCGAGTACGCTTTCACGGATATAATGCGAGGTGCAATCGGTTGTTTGGCTTTGGTATCCACCGCACATAAAGTTGTTCTTGGATTCGTCAAACGATTTTGACCTATGAAGATATAACCGTTTTCCGCATTCACCGCAGAAGAGATAACCTGCATACTTGTCCGTCTCGCCTTGCTTATCGGGGCGTTTCCGCCCTGCAAAGTGCCGTTGGACTATTTCAAAGGTTTTTCTGTCAATGATCGCCTCGTGCGTATCTCTAAAAACAAGGATATTTTCAGGTAAGTTTTTCAGTCTTTTCTTGAGCTTGTTGGACTTGGTATAAGTCTTGAAATTTACTGTATCGCCAACATACTCTTGATTAGATAGCATCTTGCGAACGCTGTTCTGCGCCCAGTGATACGGTCTTGTGAGATCCGGCTTTCCGATTCTACAGCATGTCCGTTGGAAGATATAAACGCTTGGCGATATTATTTTCTCTTTTGAAAGAATATCGTAGATTTTTACGATGCCTATTCCGCTTGCGTACATTTCAAATATCCGTTTTACGATGGGTGCGGTTTCGGGATTGACTATAAGCAAGGGGTGTTCCTTTTGATTGCCCTTGTATTCGGGATTTTTTAAGTATCTGTATAATATAGTCGTTCCAACTCTATCACCACGCTCGCCTTTGGCTTTCTGTACGGCTCGTATTTTTCGGCTCGTGTCACGGGCATAGAAATCGTTGAAGTAATTCTTGATTCCTGAAAAATCGCTAACACCATTGATGCTGTCCACACCATCGTTTACGGCAATGAAACGCACATCGTACTGTGGGAAGGTTATCTCCATCAGCATCCCCGTCTGCAAGTAATCTCTGCCGAGTCGGGATTGGTCTTTGACGATAACGATTCCGAGCTTTCCGATTTCCACGTCAGCCATCATCCTCTTGAAGTTGGGGCGGTTGAAGTTCGCACCCGAATATCCGTCGTCGATATAAAAGCGAATGTTTGGAAAGCGGTGTTCCTCGGCGTACTTCTGCAAAATCAATTTCTGATTGATAATGCTGTTGGACTCACCTTGCTGTTCGTCCTCTTGGGACAAACGGCAGTAAAGAGCAGTTATTAAGTTTTTATTCATTTAGGTTGGTTTCATGATCTTAATTTCTCCTTTCGAGCGAGGTGTCGCTCTTGAAAATTCAACCGAATAGGACTCAACCACAACATACCAAAAATCGTGTTAAAAGTCCAGCACTTTTTTGGAAATTTTTCGGTTTCTTTTTCACTTTTTACTTCCTGAAATAAGGTATTTAATTTTCTCGTCAGCCTCATCAAAATTCTCCATAGGAAAGTAGGCGCATACGGGATATATTACTCCGTCAACCTTATACGCATATCCAATTGCATAACGGGAACTGTCATCGTTTTCTTCTTCTAATCTTTTCATTCTTCTTTCGTATCTTTTGTTCCATTCTTCAATACTCCAACTTTTCCAAAAGTCCATAATCTCATCTCTTTTTATAGTTATTTTGTTTTGACGCCTATCGTGACACCCTGTTTTTCCTTTGTAAACAGGGCATTTTTGATATTTGCGACACCCTAACCGCCCCCCCCATAGGCGAAAAATCGTCCCACACTTTTTTGAGAGTGCGAAAGTGCCGAAACTCCTTGTACGGTCGGCAGTTGCCGTCCGTTGTGAGTCGAGTCGGGGGCGTTTACGACCCAGCCACTTTAACCTGCTTGCTTTTCGACCCTGCGAAAATCGAGGGTTCTCGGTTTGTTCTGTGTTCTGCGTTTCTCCCGAGTTTCGCCCAATAAGGCTTTTTGCTTGCTTTTTCGCCTGCTTCTTTGACCTTGCCATTTATCTTCGATTTTGGAGTAAAAATCGCCCGAACACTCTGCATTTTTTGCACCGTTCTCACCTCGGTTGGGCATTTACCTTACCCACGAGGTTTTTCTTTCAAAACCGCTGTTATGATTGGGCTTTTTGCGGTTAAAACCAACGCTGCATGGCGTGCCTTTTGCACCGTTCTCGGTAGGGGTAGGGTGTTTACCTTACCTCAAACTTTCTTTTTCAAAATCCTTGACTCAAGGCTTACTTTTTGAGCCTGATATTCAGTTTTCAATCTTTGCTTGATTCTTTGGTCACGGCAGAAAAGAAAAAACTAATACGCCGACTCATTGCCATTAGCACGCTCTTATGAGTGATGATATTGCCATGAAACCTTAGCGAGTCATTGGTCATTGCTTGCCTATATATTCTTTCTTTTCTGTTGTAATACTCTTGTTCTCCTGTGCCTTGTTATTGCTACGAAAATCTTACACTACACCGATACAAATTTTACGCTACTCAATTTTCTTGAGAATATAATAGAGATTACTTGTCCGTGTTCCGTTCTCTCGTTGTCGGCAGACTTTTTTCACAAGCTCCCGTTCTTCCAATCCCCTGATTGCCGAGTCTACCGTTTTCTTATCCATATTGCATTCCTGTGCGATCAACCGCCTTGACGGAAAGCAACAGTTTTTCTCTCTGTCACTATGGCGGATAAGGCAACAGTAGACGGCAAATTCCTTCGGCTTTAATCCGAGTGAGAATATTCGATGGGGTAGCATAACGAAGTTTTTGTTTCGCATTTTTATCTCCTATTGTTGAACTTAAAAATGTGTGTTTTTTTATTTTATCCTTCACTAATGTAAAAGCCGATTTTTCACTATCAGTACACGGTCTAATAGAAAATTTATCCTCTTACTATTATAAAAGCCGTTTTTAAGCTTAGGTGGACACCCTAATGAGAGAAAAAATTCCCCTCACTATAGTAAAAGTAGTTTTTTGAGGCAAGTGACCACCCTGAAACGAAAAATTCTTGAAAAAAGTTTATTTTGGCAAATTATTTTAGAGCAAAATAGAGCGAAGTTGCAATTTTGCATTGATTTTATTTGCAATTTATGCTATAATTATTTTATCGAATACTTGTAAAAGGAGCGTTATTATGGCGATCAGTTACAAAAGGCTATGGAAATTATTAATTGACAAGGATATAAAGAAAAAAGACCTTGTTCAAATGGCAGGCTTGAGTAGCTATACTCTCAACAAATTGAACAAGGGCGAGAATGTGAATGCAGAGACTCTTATGAAAATCTGCGTTGCTTTGGATTGCTCTTTTGACGATATAATGGAAATAGTCAATACTAATATGACGGACGGTGAATGATTATGGAAGAACTTATACAAAAGATAGACGAGCTTATAAACGCCATTAACAACAATTCTGTTCCATTGTGGCTGTCTATCATAGGGATTCTTGTTCCTATTGCTATTTCATTATTGGTATGGTGGCAGAGCCATCAGCAGAACAAAAAGAACATTGCTCTGCAACAACAAATTACAGCGAGTGAAGAAAAACTGCAAAAAGAAATCAGTTCAAAAGAAATAAAAGTACAAATGCATGGCGACATTTTGAAGATATACGACGATTTTTGCCTTGCGCAAAATACAATAGGCTATGCAAAAGATAATGTACATACCATATTTTCTAATTTTAATTCTAATAATGGCATTTCCTTTCCATTGCAATGGATTAATAATGTTACATCGGCAACCAATATACTATGTCAATCTGTCAATAGAGCGAAATTATTATTACCTTCAGAGGATAAAGAATTAAGAACAATTTTAGAGAGTATTTGGGGAAAATATAAAGAATTTGAAGCAAAAGTCAATGAGTATTTTTATAGTGGAGCTGCTTTCACTCATTCCAACAATGCTTGGCTTATTATTGGTCCGCGCTTCAATATTATCGCAGGAGATTATAATACTTTAGTGAGCAATCCTATTGCTTATGATGCTTTTTTAAAACTGTGCATTAACGACACAACAAAGGAAATAAATGAAAAAATAATAGAAATTTTAGATCTTTTAACATATGATAAATTTGACGTATATTTCGAAAAATATTTACGCATGGATGCCGAATAAGGAGATATAAAATGCCTAATCTTTCACAGTTAAAGCGTCAGCGTATGCTTGCGCTTTTAGATAAAATCAAAGAAGAACACAAAACCGATGATGAGATGCTTATTGCTATTGGAGAAATTGAAAACGCCCTAATTTCAAAGAAGTATGGCCTTGTATGGGAACAACACGAGGAAAAAGTTGATGTAGCTATGCAAACCAATATCCCCGTCTTTACCGAAGTTGCAGAAAAAGAGATATCGCTTGTATCTGATTGGAACTACAATTTCTTGCTTGAAGGCGATAATCTGCATAGCCTTTATCTCTTGGAGAAAACACACAAGGGTGCTATCGACTTGATCTATATCGATCCCCCATACAACACAGGGCACGAAGATTTTGTTTATGATGATAACTATGTCGCCGAGGAGGATTCTTTCCGCCATTCTAAATGGCTTTCCTTTATGGAAAAACGTCTACGAATTGCCAAAGAACTGCTTTCAGAAAAGGGTGTTATATTTATTCAAATCAGCGATATTGAAATGGCACACCTTAAATGCCTTTGCGATGATATTTTTGATGAAAGTAACTTTTTGAATATCATAAGTGTCAATATGAAAAACATCGCAGGTGCTTCCGGTGGCGGTGAGGACAAGCGTTTTAAAAAGAACTGCGAATACATTCTTGTTTACGCCAAGTCTTATGATTTTATGCCGTTATTTAATGGTCCGTATGTTTACACCGAAATCTCCGATTTAATTCAAAGGTATATCGAAGAAGGGAAAAGTTGGAAATATACTACCGTTTTGCTTGATCCAGGCGAAAAAGAATATATCAGCTCTACTGTTGACGGAGATGGCAACGAAATCAAAGTATATAGGCGAAAGAATGTTGTTACAATGTCTATAAATCAAATTGCCAAGAGAGATGGAATTACGGTCAAAGAAGCGTATCAAAAATATGGAATAAATGTTTTTAGAACGACCAACTCTCAATCTTCTATCAGAACAAGAATAATTGAATATCGCCAAGAACAAGGTATTCACGATGAAATTTTATCAATTGAATATACCCCTAAAACAGGGAAAAATAAAGGCGTAATATACGAACAATTTTACAAAGATGATGTTTGCAATCTTTTCGTTTGGTTGAGAGATACGGCTGAAACTATAGACGGTGAATTATATAAAAAAGATTTACAAGGCACATATTGGGATATGAATGGAGCAATGAAAAATCTCACTAAAGAAGGTGCAGTTGAATTCTCTAATGGTAAAAAGCCCGTAGATCTGCTTAAACAAATTATAAGCCTCTATCCCCAAGACGATATAACTGTATTGGATTTCTTTGCAGGAAGCGCAACCACGGGACACGCTGTTGTTGCTTTAAATGCAGACGACGGAGGAACACGCAAATTCATCTTATGCACGAATAATGAGAACAATATTTGCAAAGAAAAAACCTATCCAAGATTAAAGAATGTTGCACATGGCTATGGTAAATATGCTGCAATTCCGTTTAATTTGAAATACTATAAAACCGATTTTGTATCTCGCAAAGAGGAATTTTTATCCGATGCTCTTTTGGCACACATGAGAGAAATGATTCAGCTTGAGCATGGCGTTAAAATTGACGGCAGCAATTACATTATGGTTATGAGCGACGAAGAAGCGGACGAGCTTCAAGCAAATTGGGCTAATTATCCTAATGCCAAAGCCTTGTATGTTTCTAAAAACGTTCTTTTTACAACAGAGCAATGTGTCTTATTTGCTGATACGGATATTTATATTATCCCCGACTATTATTTTAATTTTGAACTCAAGGAGGTGGGCGAATCATGGTAGGAGGCATTGCAATCAATTTGTTTGATTTTCAAGAGAAAGCTGTTCTTAAACTCATAGATCTCGTTGCTGATAGTAATAGTAAGCAAACGATTACTGTTAAATCTCCCACGGGTTCAGGTAAAACAATTATCCTTATTGATTTTGTCGAAGAATATCTTACCAAGATTAACAGCAACGTTGCTTTTATTTGGCTTTGTCCGGGCAAAGGTGATCTCGAAGAACAAAGCCGTAAAAAAATGCGTAAATATGCTCCGCACCGCCATACACAAAATCTCTTTGATGCCCTGCAAGGCGGTTTTCCTGCGGAAAGCACCACGTTCATTAACTGGGAATTGGTAACTAAAAAGGATAATACCTCGTTGCGTGACGGCGAAAAGAAGAATTTATTTGACCGGATTGCCGAGGCTCATCGTAACAATACCGAATTTATCGTTATTATCGACGAGGAGCATTCTAACAACACCGCAAAGGCGAAAACCATTATTGATGCCTTTTCCGCAAAGAATATTATTCGTGTAAGTGCTACCGCTATCGAGAATAAACGCTTTGAGTATTTTGAAATCGACGAGGTCGATGTCATTAACGCAGGGCTGATTACAAAAGCTCTCTATGTAAACGAAGGTATTACGGAAGGTATGGAAGTTGGCGACGATTACGACTGTTTGCTCGATCTTGCCGATGAAAAACGCAAGAATATCGCAAGTCATTATACCGCCCTCGGCAAAAATATCCGTCCTCTCGTTTTAATTCAATTCCCGAACGCACACCCCGAAACCATTGTAGCGGTTGAGAAAAAGTTGGAGTCTATGGGTTATACATACGACAACGGTATGGTATCCAAGTGGATGAGCGAAGACAAAAAGGATTTGCCCGACAATCTTACTGACAACGATGCCACCCCTGTTTTTCTTCTGATGAAACAGGCTATCAGCACGGGTTGGGATTGTCCCAGGGCGAAAATCCTCGTCAAGCTCCGTGAGGGTATGAGCGAGAGTTTTGAAATTCAAACGATTGGTCGTATTCGCAGAATGCCCGAAGCAAAACATTATGACGATGATTTGCTTGACTTCTGCTATGTTTATACTTTCGATGAAAAGTATAAAGCCGGTCTGCTTGCAAGCATTGATAAGGCATATGAAACTCGCCGTCTTTTCCTGAAAGAAAAATGCAAAACCTTTACGCTTGAAAAGCAAATGCGTGATCTTGATTTTGGCGGTCTTGGCGAGCGTGAGGTTTTGAATAAGCTCTATGATAGTCTTGTCGCAAAGTATAAGCTCGGTAGCGATAAAAAGCAGAATCAAATGTTGCTTGCCGATGCAGGCTATGTATTTGGTACGAATATCCGTGGACAAGTCCTTGAAGGTATATTCGTCCGTACTGCATCCGTTGCAACGAGCGATAACTATCTGTCTACAAAGAAAGCGGTAGACACACATAAACACGGTATCTACCTGCTTCATAGCGTTGATGCAATTAAAACTGCCATTAGTATGCAGACGGCAAAGGTCAAGACCATTTTGGAACGCCTTTTCCGTAAGGGCGGTAATATATCCAAAAATCTTGTCACTCTCGATACAAGAGAGTTTTACGCTTTCGTTATCAATAATGAGCATAAGCTGAAGCAAGATTTCCGTGCTGTTACCACAGGTATGGCAGAACAAATGAGCCTTGTTTTAAAGCCTAAGACTACCGTATTTCATATTCCCGAACAGGACTTTTTAAAATATGATCCTAACGTAAAAAATGAAGTTGAGTATCTTTCAAATGCTTATCACGACTACACTTCGGGATTCGCTACCAGTGTTGTCCGTAGCATGTCGGAAATGCTCTTTGAAGAGCATTGTGAAAAGCGTGATGATATTGAATGGGTTTATAAAAACGGTGATTCCGGTCAGCAGTATTTTTCTATCGTCTATATTGACGGACTCCGCCATCAATGGTTATTCTATGCCGATTATATCGTTAAAAAGAAAGACGGCACTATTTGGATAATCGAAACCAAAGGCGGAGAAAGCAAAGGCCAGAATAAGAATATCGACGACCAGATTGAAAACAAATTTAACGCCTTCAAGGACTATGCTGCACAGCAAGGCATCCAATGGGGATTTGTACGTGATAAGGATAATCAATTGTATATCAATAACACGGTATTTTCTATGGATATGTCCGACGACGCTTGGCAACCGCTTGAAGATGTGTTTTAATAATTTACAACAATTGAGGTGACTATTATAAAAACGAAAACTAAACGTGAAATTGCGTTAGAATTAAAGCCAATACAATCAATGCTAAATTCATTAGGCAAGTTATTGTTGCCTGTTGTATGGGAAGCCAAAGATATTTTTTCTTCTCTATATTCAGCACAAAAAGAAATTGATTTTCAAGATTTTATAGAGGGTATTGCTATTGATTTCAGCTATAATAACTTAAATGAAAAGGATGTTAAACGTCTAACTAAAAGAGTTTCCAATAGTAAAACCCATCAATATATGTCTAACATTTTAGATTCTGTATTCTTTTCTAAAAGTAAACTTTCACGTACAATTTTAGGATTGATAACGGGAAAATTCCTTCGGGACGACTCTTTGGATTACGAGGATTTGGTTTTATGTTGTGCATTGAAAGATACTTTTGATGAAGACTTGAATGCTTTTTGGCGTTTTTATGGCGTTCCTACATTAAAAACAAATGTTGGTAATAAAACTATCTTTTTAGATGAATATACGGAAAAAGATAGGCTTATTATCGAGAAGCTTCAAAACAACGGTATCTTAGGTCGCGATTTGGTTGAGGGAAGACTTGCAGGCGCTACAATTCCTTTAAGGTATGAAATAACCAGCGTATCTATAAGACTGAAAGACTATATGAATTCTATTCAACCTCTATTTGCATAAGTAAAAAGTTGAGGCGTTTTATGAAACAAAAACCAGATGATTATTATTTTGATGGAATAATTGAAATGGCTCGCTTTGGAACGAATACACTTATGAAAAATCATATGACTAAAGAGCAACACCAACAGTATACGGATTTTTTAAAGTCACAGTATGAGCCAAAGAAAAAAGAAATAGATATCCTAATTACTACCATAAAAGAAAAAGTTGTAAAATGCAATCCGATACAGCTTCTTTCTTTTTCTTCCGATATGTTCTTGCTGAACGATATTGGAATCAGTTCGGAGATACAAGCATCGTATGATTCAATTCTAATATCTCATATGACCGAGTATATTCAAAGCATCTTGGTTTCCACGGAAAATAAATATGCTTTTAGCGATGAGGATCCGAGCGATCTTTTTTTCGAGATTCAAGCGGATGTTGAAAAACTGTACCAGCTTATCAATGAGTTCTATTTTTCTTGGGGGACTTGTCTTTACGACAGCCATCCCGAATATGATGATTCAACCGTCAAAACAATTGTGGAATCGCAATTTTTATATCTCGTGCGTGGTCAAAGATATCAAGTGTATGAGTTTGAGTATTTTGAAAAATTACTCACAGCACATAACGATATATTTTTATCATTGTATGGGATAACTGCAAATGATGTTGTCGCAGGTATAAAAAAATTACAATTTGCATTATCGCAAGGGAAATTTGAAGTTTTAAATGATTTAGGGCGATTATTTGATTCCATTGACGAGGAAAATATGGATTTTACAAGTCCTTCTTTTGTTGAAATCGGACATAATTTTGCCGAAAAGGTCATAGGTACAAAACTGCGCGATGTTATAGAAGTAACTGGTTGGTCGGAATCGTTTGTTGATTCGCTATCATACGGCTTTAATGAAGATACTTTCTTTTTTGCTCATCCCGAATTTTCGGGTTGGCCTATAATTGATTTGCCTATACAAAAAAGACCGTTTATAAAAATTGACAATAAATATTACTGCTTTGATTATTATACATTCGTTGATAATTTCTATAGGGTTATACAAAAAAATATTCAAAGATTAAATCCGGAATACAAATGGGCAGACAAGCAAAAAGAAGCAAGCGAAAAAATGGTTGCCGACATATTTGCACAAATGCTGCCAGGTTGTACAATTTATACTGACAACTATTATCCACAAAACGGTTCTTTGAAAAATCCTGCGGAAAATGATATTATTATTGTTTACAATGATGTAATGCTGATAGTTGAGGTCAAGGCTGGTTCATTTGTATATACGCCGCCTTTTACCGATTTTGAAAATCATATTAAATCATATAAAAATCTTATTGAAAAGGCAGATCATCAATGTAAGCGCACCTTTGATTATTTGATTTCTGTAAACAATCCGTCCCTGTATAACGAAGATAAATCGTATAAAGCAAGCATTGATATGAGCAAAATCAGAGATACTTATATGCTATCCGTAACCATAGATAACATTAACGATTTTGCGGCTCGAGCAGAAAAACTGAGCTTCTTAAAATTAAAATGCAATACAATAAGTATTTCCGTAGATGATCTGATGGTATATCGAGATTATTTCAATTCGCCATTATTGTTTTTACACTTTCTAAAACAAAGAAGGCAAGCTACACAAGTTCCCAAATTAGCCCCCAACGATGAATTGGATCATTTAGGCTTATATATCAAGCATAACTGCTATTATATGCAGTTCGATGACACGCCGGAAAATACCTCTTTGCACTTGGTTGGCTTTCGTGAAGATATTGATAAATATTTTTCCGCATTATATCATCCAAGATTGAAACCCGAAAAACCGCAATTAAAACTTCCCGATTTTTATAAAACAATACTTGAATATCTTACACATAGTTCTATTGATAACAAAGTGGAAATATCCAATTACTTATTAGATTTTGACACATCTGCAAAAGAAGATTTATGCGAGAAGTTAAAAACTACATTTTACCGCCAAAGAGATATAAGAGGAATGTCCGTTATAAATACTTCTGGGACAGGAGAGTGTTTACGGTATACTTGCTTTGTAAATCAACCATCTATAGAATTGATGTCAGATGATGAAAAACGAGAGTATGTCCTTTCGGCTATGTTATGGAATCAAGAAAACGAACGAGTTATGCTCGAATTCACGTTCGATGAGGCTTGTAAATTTCAAGGCATGAAATTTCATCGTTATCAGTTAACCAATATAAAAGATGATGAGAAGGATTGCTTATATGAAAAAGGAAAACAAAGAGCCGAACGTCTTTTAGAAAGACATAGAACCCTAATAAGCAAAAAAATAGGACGAAACGAGCCTTGTCCTTGCGGTAGTGGTAAAAAGTATAAAAAATGTTGTGGAAGCAATAAAAATTAAATGAAAACGTCACGGTTTCGTTCAGAAACTGTGACGTTTTTTAGTCCTACTCGGTTAGTGTGATTTCTTCGTTAAGAACATCACGCTTTTTGGTCGGGGCTTTGGTGCGCAATAAGGGACTCGTTCTAGATACCGACAAAACATACCGTTTTACAATTCTTTTTTGTTTTGTCGGTATCGTCGGTCAGCCGCTAAAAAAGCAACACCGTTGCTTTTTCTTAACGCTCTCGTTCGAGCCCCTTAGAATAACTGCAGTATAAAAAACATACCCGACTAACAGTCGGGTATTCTGGTGCGCAATAAGGGACTCGCTCTAGATACCGACAAAACATACCGTTTTATAAT
>CALYRM010000053.1 GCA_945482995.1 uncultured Clostridia bacterium
GCTGTCAATTAGATCCTCACGACTCCGTTGCACTCCGCTCAGGATGACAAAGCGGATGAGATCCTTACGACTACGCTACGCTCCGCTCAGGATGACAAAGCGGATGAGATCCTTACGACTACGCTACGCTTCGCTCAGGATGACATTTTATATGCAAATTGCTCATTCTCAATTGTTCATAAAATACGCTATATCTTGCGATGCCTTATAATCTCCTATATTTCTAATAAAAAGAAAAGTGTTTACGCCTTCTTTTACGCTTTCGTGACCTGAACAAACGGGCAACTTGATATCAAAGGTAAATAGACGTCTAATGCTGTCTTTCATATCGCTTGTGCTTGCTGTTGGCAAATCAACTCTACCGTATGAACCGGTAAGCAAGGTGTCACCCGAGAACAATACGCCGTTTATAAGATAACACATACCGTCAACAGTATGACCGGGTGTATAATAGGCTTTAACGCTAAACGAACCTATTTCAACTATATCGCCGTCTTTAAGTTTATTCGTTGCAGAAAAGCGTGTAAATTTTGTCCTTAAAAATCTACCCAAATCGTAGCCTGTTGTAGTTATCCTATCGGAATGCTCGGACGCATAAATTTTTATTCCGCTATTTAGTAGTTCCGCAGCGGCTAAGGCATGGTCAAAATGTCCGTGCGTTAAAAATACGCCCAAAAGTTTGATATTGTTTTGTGATAAATACTCTGTTAGTACCTCAATATCAAAACCACAGTCAATAAGGATGGCTTCGTTATCTTCAACTAGTAAATATGACGTTTGTCCAAGCTTTAAACCCTTTATTGATTTTATTAACATTTTGCACTCCTTTCCAAAACTATATTAATTGGTCCTATCGATGTTGAATTGATTTCCATATCCGCGCCAAAAACACCCCTTTTCGCTTTAAAGAATTTTTGGTCAAACTGTTCGCAAGCATAGTCATAAAGCACTTTGGCTTCGCTTGGATTCATTGCAGCGCAAAAAGACGGTCTCCTCGATGACGTGTCGGCGTAAAGGGTGAAATTGGGGATTAAAATAACATCGCCGTTTACTGCTTTCAAATCAAGATTCATTTTTCCGTTTTCGTCATTGAAAATACGGATTTTGCCTATTCTATCTATTATATAATCGACCTCGGCTTTGGTGTCGGTTGGCGCAAAGCCTAAATATACACATAAGCCGTAGGATATTTCCGAATATATCTCGCCGTCTATCTTAAGAACGGTACTCGATACTCTTTGTAAAACTGCTTTCATGTTATCACCTATTGAAGTAATTTTTGATTTTCCTGACCAATGAGAGAAGTGACGAATCGCCTACTTCGGGCTTTTTTGCATAACAAGATAGATTAAAATTGTTTTGAATTCTAACCCAACCAAGTTCATAAAAAATGTAGAAATGCAGGTAAAAGCTTTCCATTGGATATTTATAGCCGTAGCTCATTAGCGAAAAAAACAACTCGCTCAAGTTTGAGGCTCTTTTTCCCCTTGAGATAAAAGAAGAAAGAGTATTTGCTGTATAGGCTATCCCTTCATCCGACGTTTCCAAAGATAAAAAGTCGGGTTTAAACGCAAAAGACGGTATCAAAACAAATTCGGGTTCGGTATACTTATTAGCCAAGTTATTTATAAACTTTGCCGATATAGGACTATCTAAGAATACTACCGAAGAATACTTTTCAACTCCATCAAATTTTGACGGCATTAGGCATAGCGTGTTTATTGGATTTACATCGATATTGCCAACCGACACCCTTAATACGCTTGAACTATCGCCAGCCTTTTCCATTATGCTCAAAAACTCGTCGGCGGTTTTCTTTGAATATGCTATGTACAACGTGCCAAAAAGCCCTAAATTATTTATTTCCTTTTTTACTTCGGATATTCTATAACTCTGCACGACAGACAAAAGTTTTTCATTTTTGATTAAGCCTGTTTTTAAATAACTAACAAACGCTGCGGCATTATCACGAATACCATCGGTTGATTTGATTGAATATCCGATAATAGAAAATTGAACGTATTCACGGTTTTTAAATTCCTTATTTGCAATATTGCCGTAAAGCATAACTTCAGCACCGGTTGCTATGGTGTGTAGCAAATAGTCCTTGCCAAAACCAACTATATCGGTATTTTGGTTAAGTTTGCCTTTAATATGCAAAGTATTTGGAATTTGCGTTAAATTGCATTCTGACGCATTGACTGCAAAAATGGGCGACGGATTGCCTTCACCCGTCGGTTCTAATAGTTCGATTTGATCGCATAGTCGTTTTGTCAACTGCTTTCTGTCAATTTCTATATCGAATTTATCCTTGCGTATAAATAATTCATTATCCAATTCAGAAGCAACTTTTTGAAGTTCGGCAGTAAATTCCTTTATGCGACTTTTACTAACGCTCATACCTGCTGCGCCCGAATGACCGCCAAAGCCTAACATATAGTCAGATACTCGACACAGACATTTAAAAACATTTACACCATCTATGCTTCTTGCAGAGCCCTTGGCGACGTCGCCTGCGTCCGTCAAAAGAACGACAGGACGATAAAATCTTTCGGCTAGTTTAGCTGCGATTAGTCCCAAAATACCTTGATTCCAATCGGGATTATATAAAACGATAATTTTATTGTTTTTAAGGTATTCGGCCGTCAACATTTTCAAGGCTTGCTCAAAACCGTCTTTAGTTAGGGTTTGGCGCTTTGCGTTTGCCTTGTCTAATTCTTCTAATGCTTTGTCTATAATAAAATTGTCGTCGGTTGTAAAAAATTCAACCATATCGATATCAAGGCTAAGACGTCCCGGTGCGTTGACACGGGGTGCAATTCGGAAACCTATTTCTTCCGAAGTAACCTTTTCGAGTTCTATATATTCAAGTAGTCTCTTTATACTTGGTCTTTGTCTTTTATTGATAAGTTTTAAACCATGATAAACTATACTTCTATTAACGCCAACAAGTGGCACAACGTCGGCAATCGTCGCAATGGTAGCCAAATCGAGATAGTTATCGGCTGTTTGTTTGTTGGAAAGCGCTTCAACTAATTTTAGCGCAACTCCCGCCCCGCAAAGATAATGGAAAGGTGAATTTTCATCTATTTTCGGATTGACAATAGTACAGTCCGGTAATTCGTCTTGTGGCTCGTGGTGATCGGTAACGATTATATCTACCCCCAAATCAAAGCAATGCTCAACCTCGGCAATCGAAGTAATACCACAGTCAACCGTAATAATTAAATCGGGCAAATGCTCTTCAATAAGACATTCTAGTGCTTCTATGGATAAACCATACCCCTCGCTTCTTCTTGGAATGTGATAAACACAATCCGCATTCACACTATCAAAAAAAAGTTTTAATATTGACGTTGCACAAATTCCGTCGCAGTCGTAGTCGCCGAATACAAGAATTTTTTCGCCATTTTCCAAAGCATAGTTAATTCTATCAACGGCAAGCTGCATTTGCGACATACAAAAAGGGGTGGGCGTTTCGTTTGACGGCAACAAAAAAGCCTTTATGCTCGTAGCATCGGTCAATCCACGCTTATATAACAAATCAATCAGTATTCTCTCTAATCCTAATTCGTTTGATAGTTCGGTTATTCTTTTGTCTAAATCATTCATACTAGATAATTATATCATAGAATAGTGTTGTTCTTCAATCTTTATTTATTGTTTTTAAATAAATAATTTTTACGAAAAGAGATTGATTGACTTCAATCTCTTTTTTTAACAAGGATTAGGTCCTTCGGCTACGGTCAGGATGACAGCGGAGCTGTCAATTCACTCTCGACTACGCTCGAAATGACAATTAATATGGATGAGATTCCTCGACTTCGTTGCACTACGCTCGGAATGACGTTGGCGGTTGCAATTAAAAAAAGGCTTTCCGAGAATATATTTCAAGGAAAGCCGTTAAATTCTAAATATATCGATAATTAGTTTTCTGCATATACGCTTACTACTTTATTATCGCCTCTAGTTTCAAAGCGTACAACACCGTCTAAAGTTGCAAACAAGGTATCATCCTTAGCACGCATTACGTTTTCGCCTGCATGGAATTTTGTTCCTCTTTGTCTAACTAGAATGTTTCCAGCGAGAACGAATTGACCGTCAGCTCTCTTTACGCCTAAGCGTTGAGCAGCACTATCTCTACCGTTTCTTGAAGAACCAACACCCTTCTTGTGTGCAAACAATTGAATATTAATAAAGTTCATCATATTACCTCCAATTCCACAAAATCGGAATAGCCTTCGTGTAAATCTGCGATACCACACATTAAGGTTTTCAAAATAACCTCGCTGTCATGAATTTGCATTTCAGTCATTTTTTCGGGAAGCGTCAACTTTAAGTAGCCCTTTTGTTCGTCAACCTCGTATTGACAATTGACTCCTGCTACGCTGAATATTCCCAAAACTGCCGTTTGAACTATCGAACTAACTGCGGCGCAAACGATATCTTCACCCTCTACACCATAGCCTGTATGCCCATCGCAAATAATCTCAGCTATTCTACCGTTAATCTTTTTAACCGTTACCGTTGTCATTATTTAACAATTTCAGTGATTTGAACCGCTGTATATGGTTGTCTATGACCTTGTCTCTTGCGAATGTTTTTCTTAGACTTGTACTTGTATACTACAACTTTCTTGTCTTTACCTTCGCTTACAACATTAGCCACAACCTTTGCGTTTTGAACATCGGATCCTGTCAATACAGCGCCTTCGTCATTGATGTATAGAACATCAAAATTAACTACTGAATTCAATTCTGCATCTAACTTTTCAACTCTAACGATGTCACCAACTTTAACGGAATATTGCTTTCCACCGGTTGTCATTATTGCGTACATACTTGTTACCTCCTTTTCAGGTCTCGCTGTGAGGGTGGTCGATGACACTTTCAGTACCCTTTTACATGCGGATAGAAAAATTTTAACATAAGTAAAATTAAGTGTCAACAAAAAATTGGGCTTTTTATTAAAATAATTGTGTCTTATCGATAAACAGTAGTCATTTAATCACTGTTATTTTTCTTGCATAAAAAAATACCAATTTTTAACGTGCAATGTGCAACCCCTAACGTGATCCCCAAGCGCAGATGAAGGATGACATCATGAATGGTTAAGGATGACAAAGTGGATGAGATCCTCACGACTCCGTTGCACTCCGCTCAGGATGACGGACAAGGATTAGGTCCCTCGACGTTGCTCGGGATGACAGCGGAGCTGTCAATTCACCCTCGACTTCGGTCGGAATGACGAAAACAAAAAAAAGAGATTGATTGACTTCAATCTCTTTCTTGAATAAGGATTAGATTCCTCGACTACGCTCGGAATGACAAAGTGGCATGAATGTCTATCCGTATGCTTCGCAAAGAGTCGGTGCTTGTAGTGAGGTCCCTCGACGTTGCTCGGGATGACAGCAGAGCTGTCAATTCACTCTCGACTACGCTCGAAATGACAATTAATATGGATGGGATCCTTCGACTTCGCTCAGGATGACATTATAAGGATGAGATCCTCACGACTACGCTACGCAACGCTTGAGGATGACATTGTATTGGCTCGGAATGACGTTTAGAATAGTTCTTGTCTTTATTATTCTACTGCGTCAGAATTAGCTTTGAAATAGAATTTTCCATTCTTAATTTCAACACTGCTAATAGTTTTCTTCATTACTTCCAAATCAAATTTATCCAATACGTTTCCGTAAAACTCTTTATAGTAAGAATTGAATTCTTGCATAAATGTTTCTATTGGAACAAATGCTTTAGCTGAACACTTATCTGGCTCTCTACGAGCGGTTTGACACGAAAGAACGATTTTGCCCATCTTTGTTTTGTTGATAGAATAGTTGCCACCACATTCGCCACATTTAACCTTACCTTCAAGCGCTGCTTTCCAATCTTCATGAGAAATTGTGTTAATTTCTTCTTTAACAGCAGGTTTTTCGGGTTCAGATGCCTTTACGACATCTGCAGCAACAACTTTTTCGGTGACGGTTTGAGTCTCTGCATTATCTTGTTTGATAGCGGCTTCAATAGCTTCTTGTTTTGTTGCTTCAATTTGAGCAATTTTATTTTCTGCCGCAACATCCTTTAAAGCCTTGGCTTGAATCTTGGCTCTTAATTGTAGTTCCTTTTTAGCAATCTTTTCGCCCTTGCTCAAATCTTTGCGAGCAAGATCGGCTTCGGACATTCCTTTTTCTTTAAGGAATGCATCAATTCTACAAAGAATATCATAGGTATTATCAGCAGAAATAACCGAGTTACGAGCGATAATGGCGCCCAATGCCGATAAAACAAAGAAGCCTGCGCAACCTATGCACAAATATAAATTAACGTTATAGTCAGCAACTAGAACGGTTAGTTTTATCCCAAACGATACGCCGAAAAAGATTGCGGCTACTAAAAGTAGCGCGGACAAAATCACCAAAATGATTAAGATACCTGATTTTCCTTCCATAAATACCTCCAAAGAAGCCATTAGTGCTAATCTACAATAAAAGATTTTGCATAATATTATTTATTATATCAATATATACAAAATATGTCAATATGAAATTTTTTAAAAAATACAAGGTAGAAACCATGTTGGTCGGGATGACGAACAAGGATGAGATTCTTACGACTCCGTTGCACTCCGCTCAGAATGACATTTGGATTTAGATCCTCACGACTCCACTGCGCAACACTTTCAGGATGACATTGTAGATTTCTCAAACAACGTTTAAGAACGATAATCTAATAACTCAAAATAAGCCTGTTTAATCGTCTCTATTGGAAAGCCTTGCATATAAAAGCGTTGGAAAAGTTTTTTTTGTTCTTCTTTGTCTAACTCGCCATTTACGTGAGAACGCATTGCATTTTTGCATGCTTCAAGCTCGTCATAATCGTTTAGAAATTCATCGAAAATATATTTTTCAATTCCTTTCTTCAATAGTTCCGAAGTGATGCGTAGCTTGCTTTTATTTTTAGTATATTGTATATAGGATTTAGCATATTCCTTATCGTTTATGTAGCCGTAGGATATGGCTTTTTCAATTGCAAAGTCAATGTTTTCGTCATCAAACCCTTTTTGTCTTAGCTTAGTTTTTGCTACACCCTCGGTTAGCGCCGTTTGTCCTAAGATATTAAGCAAAGTTTCAAAAACGTCTGCTTTTATTGCTTCGCTAACAAGTTCGTTGAGCTCCTCTTTTTCAAACTCTCGCCCTACTTTTAATCCGCAATTTATAATACCAATGTCGGATAATTGAAAAGCTTTCTCTCCGTCTACATAGACATCGTACTTATTTTTCCTATAAACCTTTTGAATATCCGTAATAATCATAGCAAAAGCTCCCGATATTCTTCTCCGATTTCATTTACAATTCCTTGCCCTTTTGTTAAATCCAAAAAAGCATTTTTTAAATCATCAACCTTTTCTTGAGGCAAGGATAACGTAAGTTTGATAACGTCGGTATATTCCTTATTAAGTATTATACCGTCATAATTTTTTGGAAGTGCGTCGCATTTTTTTCCGAAAGAATACGGAATAGTTAATTCAAGTACCACAGACGGACGCATTTTAACCCACTGAATAGATTTCAACACTGATGCGGCTGATGAAGAATATGCTCCCACAAGTCCACTTGCGCCGAGTTTTATTCCGCCAAAGTAACGAGTTACAACAATTATTATTTCTTTTAGACCGCTTTTTTGAATGGCGTCCAATATGGGTTGTCCCGCCGTTCCCGACGGTTCGCCGTTATCCGAAAACTTGATTTCCATTCCGTTTTTATCCGAGATATAAGCATAACAGTTATGAGTTGCGTCCGAAAATTCTTTACAAATCTTCGCCAAAAATTCGCTTGCCTCTTCTCTTGACTCAACATGACAGCAGGAAGCGATAAATTTACTGTGTTTAATCTCTATGCTTTCTCTTGCTTTTCCTTTTACGGTAAAATACTCTTTCATTATTAATTCTTGTCGTCATTTCAAAGGTGGTCGAGAATGACAATATGGATGAGATTCCTCACGACTACGCTACGCTTAATGATGACTACACTATACAATCACGAAGTCCAAAACCCGCTGATGAGCGGATTTCATCACGAAGTGATTTCATCCTGTAGGGATTTCATCTGCCAATCAAGGCAGATTTCATTCTTTGTTCCAACAAAGAGTGGATGAGATCCTCACGACTTCGCTACGCTTCGCTCAGGATGACGGACAAGGATTAGATCCTTACGACTACGCTACGCTTCGCTCAGGATGACAACATGGATGGCTCAGAATGACAATTAAGGTAGAATGACGATACCATTTGCACGTTTAGCGAGCAACTGTCACTTTAATATGAACTTTTTTGCCCTTGTGAAGAACAAAGCCTTCGCTTATCTCGTTTGCGGTTACAACCTCGTCGATTGCAACGACCTTACGCTCGTTGATGCTTACGGCTTTATCCATAATCAAACGCTTTGCTTCGCTCTTACTTTGAGCAACCTTTGTCGAAACCAGGATATCAACGACCGAGTTTACGCCCTCGGGAATGCTAACGGTAGGCATATTTGAAGAATCACCCGAAAAAGCGGCTTTTGCTTGGGTTTGGGATTCTAAAGCGTCCTTTTCGCCGTGTACTATTTTGGTAACTTCGAACGCTAATCTTTCTTTTGCTTTGTTAATTCTTTCGTCCTTATAACGAACAAGTTCTTCGATTTCTTCAAGCGGCAAGAACGTCAACAACTTTAAGCATTTTTCAACGTCATCATCGTTTACGTTACGCCAATATTGATAAAATTCGTAAGGAGTGGTTTTGTTTCTATCAAGCCACAATGCGCCTGCTTGAGTTTTGCCCATTTTCTTGCCCTCGGAAGTGGTCAATAGTTGGAAAGTCATTGCAAAAGCATCCTTTCTTTCCTTTCTACGGATAAGATCGGCGCCTGCTAGCATATTTGACCATTGATCGTCGCCGCCACACTCTAAGCAACAGCCGTACTTTTGGAATAATACCAAAAAGTCGTAGCCCTGCATAAGCATATAGTTAAACTCCAAGAAAGACAAGCCCTTTTCCATACGAGTTTTGAAACATTCAGCAGTTAGCATTTTGTTTACCGAAAACATACTACCGATATCTCTAATAAAATCAATATAATTCAAGTCCCAAAGCCAATCCGCATTGTTGACAATCATTGCGCCGTTGTCGCCCTCAAATGTGAAAAATCTTTCCATTTGCTTCTTGATTGCGTCAACGTTTGCTTGAACGGTTTCCTTTGTCATCATTTGACGCATATCCGTTCTACCCGAAGGATCGCCTATCATTGCCGTGCCACCGCCAATCAAAACAATTGGCTTATGACCTGCTCTTTGCATATGAGCCATTGCCATCATAGCCAAGTAGTGACCTACATGCAAGCTGTCTGCAGTCGGATCAAAGCCAATATAAAACGGTACCGACTTTTCACCTAAAAGTTTGTACAGATCCTCTTCAAATACTACTTGCTTGACAAATCCTCTTTCTCTTAAAGTATCCATTACGTTTTTCATATAAATAACCCCTTTAAATGGTATAGTTTTTTTACTTTTCGTCCCGAACCTATAACGTCATTCTGAACGCCTTATGCAAAGAATTTAATCCGTATTAACAGCATGAGTCATACCGAGCATAGAATTAGGTTCTTTTATTACTATAATTTAAGTTTAACATATTTTATTTTAAAAAACAATGATTTTTATTATATTCCACATTAAATAAAATGACCTTTTTATTGCTTATTGGTTCACCTCGTTTTAGATATCTTTAAAATGACAATTCTAAGGCTGTCACCTTCCAGGTTTAATGCGGAGAAGCAAAATCAACCATAGACAAATTTCTCTTTACAAAATACTTTATTTACTATATAATTATTGATATGGCAAATGACGAAATGAAAATACTGTTAGCTAGTAAATCACCGAGACGACGGGCGCTTTTGAAAGAATTGATTGATGATTTTAGCGTAACTTCCGCTGACGTTGACGAAACGGTAAGCAAAAATAGCCCCGAAGAAATTGTTATGGCGCTATCTCTAAAGAAAGCTGAATCGGTTGAGTTTGACGGCTTGGTAATTGCTTCGGATACTTTGGTTTTCGATTGTGGTACTCCACTCGGCAAACCCATTGACGAAGCGGACGCATTCAATATGCTAAGTCGACTCTCAGGTAGAGTTCATCAAGTATACTCCGGCGTATGTCTAAAATCACCTACTAAAACCGTGGTGTTCTACGATAAAACCGACGTGGAATTTAAAACACTTACTAGAGATGATATACTCTACTATATAATGGAGTTTAATCCACTCGACAAGGCAGGCGCATACGGAATTCAAGACGGCTTTTGCGTGAAAAGCATTGTCGGAAGTTATTCGTCCGTAATGGGACTTCCGCTCGAAAAACTAAGAGATGAACTTATCGCACTTGGGGTAAAAGTAAAGGAGTAAAATATGTGTAGATTGGATTTAATAATTGATATTGGCGCTTCAAATACCATAATTTATGAGAAAAAAAGAGGCATTGTTCTTTCTGAACCCTCTATCGTTGCAATTAAAAACGTAAACGGCAAAAAGTCGGTTTATTTGGCAGGAAGCGAGGCTCTTGACCTTGCGAAAAAGAAAAACCGCCCCGATAACGTGAATTTTATTTACCCCGTAAATAATGCCTCAATTCAAAATATTGAAGCGTGCAAACTTATGATAAAATACTTTTTGGATAAGTTTAACAAGTCTTTCATAAGACCTACGTTCGTGGTTATGGCTATAATTTCTTGCGGATTAAAGCCAAGCGAAAGAAAAGCGTTTGAAAATATGTTCTTTGATCTCAATATCAAGAACGTTACCCTTATTGACGCCCCTATTGCAGTTTTGCCTAAAGTCGGCGGTGTTCAATTTGTTATGGTTACAGGTGCTAGCGTTACCGATATTGCCATTGTCGGCGAAAACGGCGTTATCGCAGGCTGTTCCATTTCAATAAGCGGTACTCTTATTGCAAACCGCTTCAAAAAATATATTCTTGACAACTATCACCTTATCGTTCCCCTGTCAAGAGTTGAAAACGCTGTAAAAGAGTTATCGGAAATGAGTTTGGACCACACCCTATCCACCTTTATTCAAGGCAAGGATGAAATCGATAAAATCAGAAGAAAAGAAGAAATCCATTCAGGAGACTTGCAAAAAATTCTTATTCCTACAATCAATGATTTAATTCAAACTGTCGAATCAATTTTTAGAATCGCTCCCGAAAATTATCAGGCTTCAATCAAAAATTCGGGCTTGCATATCTATGGGGGCTTGGCAAATATTCCGCATTTAGATAATTATATTTCAAATGCATTGGGTATACCTGTATACGTTGACGGAAGTATCGAGGCTGTGGCTACAAATTGCGCAAAGTTCTTTAAAGACAAGGTTGCACTCAATAAAATGCTCGGAATTAATGGGGAGAATAACAAATGATTCTTGCTCTTGACGTTGGTAATACTAATATCAAAATTGCCCTTGCCAAAAATGATAGTATAATTGTAAGTTGGAGATTATCAAGCAAGCAATCGAGGACTGCCGACGAATTCGGAATGGAATTGCTAAACTTGATAAAACATAATGGTTGCTCAATAGAGGATATAGAGGGAGTTATTATCTCTAGCGTGGTGCCATCACTGAATTATACAATCGTACACGCAATAACCTATTATATCGGACTAAAACCGATTATTGTTAGTAGCGAAATAAAAACGGGAATTACAATAAAATACAATCCCGCTTCGTCATTGGGCGCAGATAGAATCGCAAATGCGGTCGGCGCATATTACACCTATGGCGCACCATGCATTGTAATCGACTTAGGCACTGCGACCACGTGTGGCGTAGTAAACGCAAACGGCGAATTTATCGGCGGTTGCATTGCTCCCGGTATTATTACAAGTGCCGAAGCATTATCAGCTAAGGCTGCAAAGCTACCACTAGTTGAGCTAGTTCGCCCCGAAAAAGCCATTGCCGACGATACAATCCAAAACGTTCAATCGGGTATGATTATTGGGTTTAGAGGTTTGGTTAGAGAAATAGTAAAGGAATTCAAAAACGAATTAAACGATACAAACGTCAAAGTAATCGCTACAGGTGGATTAACCGAGCTTATTCAAGACGATAACCTAATTGACGTGTTGGATAGAGCATTAACCTTAAAGGGATTAATCAAGCTTTATGATTTAAATAAATAAGAAGAAGGGCTATTTCAACAATTGAAGTAGCCCTTTTTCTTAATATGCAATGTGTATTCTTCTTCGATATTTTCTTCCTACCCTCGTCATCCCGACCATGGTCGAGGGATGACATTATAAGGATTAAATTCCTCGAACAACGCTTAAGAATGACAATTGACAAGGATTAGATCCTTCGACGTTGCTCAGGATGACAAACAAGGATGAGATCCTCACGACTCCGTTGCACTCCGCTCAGGATGACATTAT
>CALYRM010000054.1 GCA_945482995.1 uncultured Clostridia bacterium
GCTTTGGGCTGCGCTCCAAGCCTTCGCTGCGGCGGCGGCGCGTTTCTTTTTTTGTTCGGCGACGACGGCGTCTTTAAATTTTTTAGTTTCGGCGTCGTTGATTATAGTAAGTGCAATATCACTACCAGCGGGATACATTACGCCCGTAATGCTTGAAGTGTAATTGTCTTTTAGTCGTCCATTACCGTCATTATAGCTCCAAATATCGCCCATAAAAAAACCTACTTTCTGTTATTCATTACGACCATGAGAGCCAACAAACCGAGGCCGCCCACAAGCAAGATATTTTTAGACTTGCTTTCTTGATAAATTGGGCTTGTCTGTATTTCTTTTTGCATTACCGCGCTCGTCGCTTTCGCTTCTGCTAGTTTTTGTTGAGCGTCTGCAAGTGCTATGTAATCTTCATGCTCTCGCGCCGCTTGCGCTTCGGCCTTTATTCGTTCTTCTTCAGCTTTCTGTTGTGCAAGAATTTGATTATGAACGGCGCGGCGTTCTTTGGCGTCATTGATACCGGCCGCGTCAAGTGCGGCGTCAACGCCGCCAGCTACGGCACTATATCCAATAGCCCATTTTGCAATATCCGCCGGGCTTGCGCTTGCCGGTAAAAGTACTTTTGCCGTCATTTTGGCGGCGTCTTTAATCGCCTTTGCTGGGTTAGCAAGAGGGAATAGGACTTCAATCGGGTTCCAGTAACTCCAGAATGATTTACCAAGAACCGGCGCGGCGGTCTTGCAACGGTTGCGCAAATGCCCCCATGCTTCGCCGCCAAGTAGAGCGGCCCCCAATTCGTCATTAAAACCGAACACATCATCTAGCGCGTCGGCGTACTTCTTTTTAAAGGTCGTGGGCCAGTTGCCGAAATTCCCGCGCGCCATGGCAATTTGTTTAGACGCCTCATTACATACAAAGTTTTTTACTTTGTTCCAGCCGTCCGGGCCATAAACCATTACGCCCAAAACATCGTTACAGACAAAAAGACGGTCTAGTAAATTTTCGGTCGTGTCGCCTTCGAGTGTCGCCAAAGTAGCCATAAATTACGCAATCCTTTTTAAATAATATATATACTTAAAAAAAGTTGGTCAATGCCTTTATATAAGTTACTTTGCGGAAAAACGGGTAAAAACCCATAAAAGCGGCGTTCTTTTTATATGTCGCGTCCAAAAATAGCCCGTTCTGGAGTTGCACAAATACATGATGAAGCACTTTGTCAGGTCGCGTACTGGTCGCCACAAAGCGGCATTTTTCGCCGTGGGCATGAAGCCACGCCGCTAATAAAACACTTTTGTCGTCGCAATCTCGCGGGGAATAACGGGCATTTAATGTATAAAGCGGACGGCTTACCGTTTCCACCTCCGGCGGGTCTGGAATATATGGCAATTCGCAAACATGACGGTAATAAACGACGAAGGGAACGGATAACCACCGCCCCAGGTCCGCGCAATAATTGCAAGCAAGCCGACGCATGGCCTCGCCGGTTTGCTCAACACAAGACAAATATTTTTCTTTGCGGATCATTTACAGACCTAATTTTTTCCAAAAACGCGCCGTGTTTCTTTTTTCGCGTTCTTGTAACAGTTTATCTCTTTTGTCAAACAACGGCCGCGAAATTTCATTTATATCATCTTTTAATTTTTCAAAATCTTTAGACAATCTTCTTAAATCTTTGTCCTCAATAGGTGTTAATTTTCCCTCATCCTTTAAATCGCCGTAATAACGCCATAAGTAGGAATCAGCCCAAATAAAAGCTCTTTCCATCAAGGCAATTTCAGCGGCAGTAAATTCGACAACTACTCTATTTTTTCTCATAATTTAATCACTCCTTTTAAATCAAGTTTTCAAAATCTTTAATAAGCCGCTTCAAATACTCCGCGCCGGTCGCGTTGATCTTGCCGCGCTTAACGGCGTTCTCGCTTCGCTTCAAACTTGCTACAATAATTTTAATTTCAAGTTCGGACAACTCCACATCTATTTTTTTTCCGGACGCGTTCAGCTTCTTTATATCGCGCTTTACGCGCTCCGTTTCGCTTTTCGTCGCGGCGGACTTCGCGCGCCTGTCGGCTTCCAGCTCCGCCGGGCTTTTAATCTTTTTTAGTGCCGCGTCGAATATATTACAAAGCTCTTCAATTTCCTTTTGTCTCTGACTTTCGGCTTCAAAAATCTTTTTAGCTCCAGCCTTAAATTTTCCGCTTCCGCTTTCGATCATTCGGCGCGCGTTCTTTTTTTTCTGTTGGCTTGCATTATATGCGCCGTCCAGTTCCCTCTGTCCGACCTTTAATTGCTTTTCATTTAGTATCACTTTCGCCATTTTTTAGCCTCTCTTTTTCCTTCTGGAATTGTTTAAACTGTTTGCAATTACCGCGCTTGTCGCAAAAAAAGTAATAACAATTTTCTTCACAAGTTGCCAGCAAACACCCTTGATAGTAATTTTTAGCGGCCATTTACAGAACTCCGTTTAAATTCTTCGACGCGCTTGTTGAAATCGCATTTAGGGCAATAAAGCGGATATGTAATTAAAGAATTAACTTCAAACTTTAGCCCACACCGTTGGCAAGTTGATAAAAGTCTATTGCTTTCTATTAACTGCATTTTCGGATACCTCCAGCAAAAAATCTTTAATTTGCTTGCTCATCTTTTCGCGGTCGTTGTCGTCGAAATAGAAACGCCACCGCTGCAAAAAAACGGTTATTCCATTAGTTGCCAACTTCGCTGCATAGTTGGCCGCCTGCTCCAGTATAATTTTTTCTAGTTTCATTTTTTTAACTCCAGTTCAAGGCGATAAAAACAATTTTTTATTTCAGTATCAAATTTTTTCAAATTATAACATTCTCCAATATCTTTATAATTCATCTCTAAATAATTTACAAACGATACATGAGAAACCCAAATAAATTTATTTTTTTTACGATCATTTTTTTTAGGATAGCCAAGGCATATTTTAATTTTAACCCAGTCTTTTTTATTTCCGGAATTTACCGCGAAATTATCTTTATAAAAACAGTCAAACAATTTTCTATAAAAACGGTTGTCGGCTCTATATTCTACCTTTTTTTCGCCGCTTACAATCTGGTCAAAAAATTTTTTTTTCAAATGTAAAGTTATCATTTTTTCAATTCATTTTTTAAATTTGTTTCAATCAATTCCCGGATAAAAAGGGAATCGGCGCACCGCGCGAAAATGCCGCCGCGCCAAATCCTTTTAAGGTCTTTAAAATTTTTTTCGTCGATAATAAAAAGTTTTCTTTTCATTTTTCAATATCCTCTATTAAAATTTCTATTCCTCTAGTAAGATAGCCAAACGCCCCAGAATAGGTATTATTTTCTTTTTGGTAATTTCTGGACTCTTCCAAAAGTTCATTCAATTTTTTAACAAGTTCTTTTTTTCTCATTTTATTAGTCCCAGTAATGATTAGAAAAAATATAAGTCTTATTTAAATAATCAATTCTCATTATTTCGTTATCTCCATTAATAGTAGATTTTTTAGACCATATAGAATAAATTTCTACAATTTCCTTAGGTAAGTAATTTTCAATTTCTGAAATAAGATATTGGGGCACCATTCTATATTTTTCATCAATAAACATAAGAGAAGTTTCATAAAAAACCATACATTTTTTATTATCTTCAAAAACTGTTATCTCGTCCATTTTATTACCCCTCGATCTTTTTTAAGTACTCAATTTTTAATTCACTTGAAGAAGGTACAGACAAGCGGCCTCTTAAATGCAAAATGAAAATATGATTTAGCGCATTCGCGTAATTATTCGCCGCAAATTGTCTAGTATGAAAATCACTTTTTCCCTTCGTATGATAACAACATTCGAACAACATTTTTTAACCGTCCTTTTTTGCGCGGGAACATTCCCGCCGCTTTTGTATATACAAATATATATCATTATATACATTTTGTCAAGACGCAATTTGCCTTTTTTTATTCCAAGTTGGAATAATACCCGCTTACACATTCAGCACATACAAACAAACTAAATCTTGCTAACTGATCTACAGACATTCGCGGCGCGGGGCGCGTTCCCTGCCTCCCCCCAATGCCCCCCCCCAAGACGGGGGCGGGGCCGGAGTTCGACGGGCGTCAATCGGTCGCGGGGAATCACGCCGCCGAACTCTGGAGAGCGATTTTAAAAGCTTACGCAAAACCGGACAAAACCACAACGCGGGCGGCTTATCGGTTTATGTTGTATGCAAAGCGGGTAACCTTTTACCGAACCGCCGCCCGTAGTCCGCGCCATAATACCCCACCAAGGCGGGGGCGCGGCCTTAAAGTCTGTCGCGCTTGCGCGCGCGACGGTAAAGAACGCAAGCAACTCGCGCGCTTCGCTCCGCGCGGGTAAGACGCGGACGGCTGGAAAATTTGTGTAGATACAAGCCCCCCAACCCCCCAGAACTTTATAAAGCTCTGTTCGGTTGAGTTTAGGCAAATGCCCCCCCGCGATAAATCAAGCTGCCGTTTTTACGGCCATTTCGTCGGAGTTTGTCCGAACGCCCAAATATCGCGCGTCGTTCGGCGTCATGGTGTCGCAAGGTCTTTTCTTTAGGAGTGCCGCGCCTTTCGCTTTCGCGTCTTTTCCGCCCTGCCTAGTGCCGGTTGGATAAATGATCCACCCACGACCACTAAACCGAAAAACTAACCTTTGCGGGGCCGTTACCTCCCGCAAGTCGTTTATAATATAAAAAAAAACGGCGTTTCGAGCCGTTTTTCCGTTGTTTTTCCGTTGTTTTTTGGTTGTTTCCGTTAAGTTTTATTACATTTGATACAGTACGAAAAAAAACCGCGCTTTTGCGTGTTCTTTTTTTTTCTTCCAACTATTGCTTAACGGTTCGCAATAAGTTATATTTTAACTACTAGGCCGAAAAACTAGTAATCGTTAATGAACACCGCATATTTTTGCGGTGTTCTTTTTTTATGCAAGATTTCCGAACGCCGCAAAAATTCTTTGCGTACTTTCGCCGCCAAGTGCGTTTATTTGTGCGTCCTGGATTTCTGGAATAGTCGAGCTTAAATTTTCCGGAGTAACCCCATTAAATACGCTTTCCATGTTATCCATGTAGAAAACAGGGTACGGCTTAGTATTGAATGTCGATTGTACCGTATTACCCAGGAAATAAATACCGTTCGGATTTCCGAACAAGATAAAATAATATAACTTGTTCGTCTTGAGTGTGTAGGAGTTATTTTTTACATGTTTAAATTTTGTCCTTTGCATTCCTAAGGCCCCGGTATTCGCGTCTACCAGTGCGGACAAATCCGAAGTATTTGCAACCCAAATACTTTTACTGTTGGCCAAATCATACTCATATATTGCCGCAAAAAGACTACTACACGATCCGAGTTGCGATATTGCAAAGAATAAATCGGTATCCGGTTTAATTTCGTGGTTCATCACGACATAAAAAAGCGATCCGCGACAAAATAATTGTCCGTTTCCTTGATGAAACCCGGACGAAACAACCGCGCCCAAGTCAACAGTAAACTCCAGCTTGCTTTTTAAAATTTCGTTTTCGTTAACCTTTATCGGGTTTTCCGGGGTGCCGTCGCCACTCAAAGGCGGATCAACAGAAACACCGCCGCCACCGCCGCCGTTTCCGGAATTATAAATTGAATCGCCGTTAAATACGCCCATTAGATCAACTCCCCAAGACTTGTTTTAATACCGTTTGTGTCTATTTCTATTTCAAGCCACAAAGAAAGAGGCTGCCCAATATATGCGCTCTGTATGTTGTAATCGTCGATATTGAAACCGGACGGAGGCAAAGCAAGCCTAAAGCTACATTCTTCAGTTTTCAAGATTTTTCCAAAGTACGGCTCATAGAAAAAATTAAGATTTTCCCATTCGTTGAACCGTTTAAAATCAAGAGTAAAAGAATGATCATTACTTAATACGCCGTCTTTTTCGATAGCGGAAAAAACAAGAGACGCCGCCAATGCATTTAAACCGGCGCGCAACCCTTCACAACCGGGAGTAATCAACCTAGCGCGCTTGAAATAAATTTTATTTTGAGTAATAAAATTTACATGTACGTTAGCACCTACACTACTACAAATAAAATTAACGGTCGGCACATTTGGCGAACGATTCGCGTTTCTGTCGTTTCCGGTAAAATTATAACCCGGAAAATTCGCCGTTAAATTCGAACTTATAGTATAAGTACCGTAAATCTGTTGTTTAGCCATTTTCGGCCCCCTCTGCTCCATTTTCTTGCGGAGCGTCTTGTAAGTTATAGCCAAAGCCTAAAGCCAGTTTCTGCGCGTTCTCAAGCCCGTATTTTTGTTTAGCCTTTTCGAAAAATGTTAAGGCAAGTTGTGGATCGCTGGAGACAAGATTTTTAATATATGCGTTTTCGGCGGCTTCCGCGCCGGTCGCCTGGAAATTGTTGTTATTCTTTTGAAGCAACTGCGGCAAATACGCCATGGCCATTTTTAGTAATGCGTTCATCGTTTCCCCGTTTTCTTCTTCGTCGTCCTCGTCGCCTTCGCCTTCGGAGCTTGTACCGTCTTTAAGTTCTCTTTCTAGTTCTTTCATTTCGCGGTACTGTTCAAGAAAAGACGGTTGCTTCTGTTTTTCCTTCATGGTTTCCATGGCGGATAAAACGATAGTATCAGACAAAGCCGGTTTTGCGTCCTTATTTGTCGCGCTTACTATCTGGAGTATCGCGGCCCAATCCGGAGAAGGTGGCGGCGGCGGCGGTGCAAAAAGTTCTTTTAATGTCTTAATTGCCAAAGAATAAGCCGTTATCTTTTCCGGGGTCAGACTGTTTAAAAAGTTATCAAGGAAACCGCCGCGCGCCTGTTGAGTTTGTGCGACTTCTGGAGCGCGCGACGATTCGGACGGTTTAACAAATTTGTCGTATTCCTTGCCGACGGTAAAAATGAAGTTCTTTTCTTCCTTGTTTCCGTCCGCGTCCTTGATGATATAGCGTACTTTATATTTACCGCTTCCAAAAGTGCGCCCTACAATATCCTCGTCTACAAAGTGGTCTACTTTGCCACATAGTTCTGTTGGCTGTGCAAATCCTTTTTCATTGGGCGGCAAACACCGATAAATACGACCATTTACAGTTACCCCGCCATTTTCGACAAGCTCATCAAATTCATCAAGAGCTTGCGCCATTCCGTTTTTTTCTTCGGCGATTTCGTCGCCATTCTCTGCTTGTGTGTTGCGCTTTCTCACTTGCGTTTATCCTTTTATGGCCAAAAATACACCCGCGAAAATAGCCGCCACAAATAGCCATTTAAGCGGTTTTTGTTCGTCGTAGTCCGTAACCTGCACCGCGATATTATCGCCGCGCTTGTACGCGTTATCTACGACTTTAAAAAGTTCGTCGGAAAAGTCCTCGGAAACGGTCGCGCCGCTTCTGTTTTTTCCGGTCAAGATACACCCGCGTGTATCGTCTACAGAATTCCCGCCATGGAAAAGAATGCCAGAACGGACCGGAACATTTAAATATAATTTGTTCGTTCCAAACTTCGGCGAAGTCTGTCCGTATGCGGAATAAACCCCGGCGGGAATCTTGTAAAGGTCGCTTTCTAGGCCATAGCCCATAAAAACGCCGTCCGCGTAAATCTTCGACGGAATAGCACCATTTATAGTTTTTTCGCGCACGACCTTGACAAGCATTTTAACGCCCTCGATTATCCACCAATACGGAAACTTCGCGCATAAGTTTGATGTAGTCCGGATTCTTCATTGTTTCCGGGTAGCTCTGGAGTTTATCAGAACCTACGCGGATAAAGTTAAAAACAACATTTAATTGTAGTTCGTTACTTGTCATGTTCTGGAGCTGGTCAACACTTCCAGTAATTCCAAGTTTAAAAAATTCTTCTTGTGTGCGCGTGGTGCCGCTTGCTTGCCATTGAAGCTGGAAATTTTCGGACTGGGAAAAGTTGGCGAACGGGAACGGGGCCATGTTTACCGGCGTTCCGTTGCCCTCGTGAAGAATCTGTAGTTTTAGCGGCTCGTCGATCGCAGCGGTAAAATCTGGTTCGGTGCAATTTGACGAAACCATTATACCCGCAATAATGCCCTTTTGCTTTTGAAGTAGCTTTCCGAATCTCTGGGCCGGTGTCGTGGTGCCGTTGAATACATATTTACCAGCAATCACCGGGGCAGAAAATTTTAGAGCGCATGGGTACACGATAAAATCTTCAGCGCGGCAATAGGTAAAGGGGAAAAGATTTTGTATAGTTGCGGCCATGTTTTAGACCTCCGTCAAGTCGATTTCAAGACCGCTTAAAAGCACATAGCCGCGCGCGTACTGTCCGGGCTTCGCCTTCGCGTCAATCTCAATTACGAATCTTTGATCAAGTGCATAGTACAAATTTTTGTACTCCTCGAAACGCGTCAAGCCTTCGCGCCCAAAGACAAGATTAGACGGCACCGCGCCCCAATCCTCGACTGGAGTATTGAATGGGCTTTTAGGCACAAAATACGGGAAATTTACCGCGATCTTCGGCATATCGCCGACGGGCGTATTTTCCCAATATACGGCGGCGTTCGTGAGAATAAAAGACCAGTTCGCGCGGGTCGTTACACTCTTGGTAAAGCTCGCGCCGTTCTTGATCTCGAATTTTACAACATAGTCGCAAGCCCTAACGCGTTTGGCGCGCCTTATAATCTCGTCTTGATATTCCGGAGAGAGTACCAGCGCGCCGCGCTTCTTGACAAGCGAATCTACAAATTTTTCGTTAAACTGTTTAAGCATGGGAACCCCCGCGCTTTAGTCGTTCAACGGGTAAATTTTGCCATTGAAACAAATTTCAATAGTTTCATTTTTCATCTCGTAAATTTCGCCGTTCAGCGATTCAGGAGCGCGGTTGTCGTAGTCGATAACAAGCGCGTCGCCCTTCGGGTAGAAATAGAAAAACGGGCGTGCACCGTAGCGCGGTTTTTCGTCGCTGCCCGGCGTCGAAATGAGTTGCACCGGCACAAAGTCCGAACTCTGGGCGTTTCCTGCGGCCTGGCTCTTAAACTTCAGTTTTGTACCGCAAAAATGCTTTTTTGTCGCGGGATCATCCGGGTTTGTCTGGACGGTCGAATTTTCCGTATAACGGATGTTATAACTCTCTTGAATAAAGGGGCCTTCGTTGGTAAGCGGAATTGTGAAAGAGTCCGCCTTACCGGCTTCGGCGACAAAAGAACGAACCAAGTCAAAAGTCTTTTCGAATTTCTGGGTTTCGCGTGCGTCGTTGACCTTCTTTGTAATTTCGGCACTAGTCATTTTAAATTATCCTTATAAAATGAGGTTGATTTTTTTGTTTTTACATATAAACTACAATTCCAAAAAAAGCCAATCCGGAAAATATAATTTATATGAAAAAGCAAAAGCGCGGCCCCCAACGGGGTAAATCGAAAAGGGCCGCGCCATGCGCTCACGCAAGTGAGAAACTAGGACTTTACGACCTTGAGGCCCTGCATAATGACCACAAAACCGCATTTTGCCGGGTCTGTAGTCTGCTGGGGCTGGAGTGCCGACGGGATCGGGCGGGTAAACTTGACGGTGCCGCCAATGTTTACATTTGCCTGGATCTCGACCGGGATCTGCAAGTTGATCCAGCCAATACCACCGGAGAGACCGGCGGAGGCACCAGCGGCGGCGGCGACAAAGTCCACCGGCTGCATGAGGTCAAGGCCGCTAAATTCTGCAATCTTCGTCTCGTTGCTGCCGACGGTCAATGTAATAATCGCGGAGGCAAAAAGCTGCTTCATGGCTTCGACTTCGGCGATAGACGGGGGATTTGCGCCGAACCAGAGAATTCGGAAACCGAGACGGGTCGCGCGGAAAGCCATAGTAGAACCGACCTTCTGGGCTTCCTGCAAGTTGGTGAGCTGTGCCGCATTTTCGTGGGTCGCGTCCGTAGAACGGAAAGAGAAAAGCGGGTTAATAGTATTCGTGCGGACATTTTCTCCGCCCCAAATACTAGCCATGTACATTTGACCGCCAGCGCCAAAGCTGTCGATCATGGGGGCCGTAGTAGTAACCGGGGTAGTAATAGACATAGTGTGTCGTTCCTTTTGGGTTTATGGGTTTAACATTCTTCGCCGTCAATAGGCGCGGCCAGAGGTGCGGCCAAATTCAAGTTAGATACGGCACCGTTCAGTCCGGAATAAGGCGCGGCAAGAGTGCCGTAAGGTGAGGCCAAATTCAAGTTAGAATATGCGCCGTTGACCGTGCTAGAGCCACTAATAACATTTCCAATAATGTTAGTTGCGGCTGCGGCGGCGGCACCCATGCCGAGGCCAAGCAAGAGTTTATTTTTCTTCTTGAGGCCCTTGTAAGCGGCAAAACCGCCGAGAGCTGCAAGAATTCCGTTTTTAGCAAGATCCGGCACCGCTTCCGGCATTTTCGCCAGAATCAGAGAGCCACCAATAGAGCCAACACCAGCACCGCCGACCGCCAGAATAATATCAGTCGCGTTCAGTCGTTCGCCAGCTGCGCGACGAATAGCGCGGCCCTTGCGTTTTGCGTTGACAAAGACGCGGCGCGTCTTAGTAACGATCTTTGTGCGCGTGTTGCGCTTTGCCTTTTTTGCCATTTTTAACCTACCTTTTGGAGAACATTTTATAAATCAAAAAACCGACTCCGACAACCAAACCCCACTTAATAACGGGATTTTCAAGCGTCAAAACCGGATAGCTTACGCCATATTTAACCGTTTCGACTGCCTTGTTTACCGGGTCTAAAATGTTTGTTTTAGCCGCGTCGGTCATACTCTGGATAATAGAATAATAACCGCCTTGAAAGTAATTGAGCGCGTCCGTGTCGTGCTTCGCGAAATTGTACACCCAATTTAAAAATGTCTTGATACCCGCCGCGTCAACAGTGCCGCCGAAAATCTGGGCCAGCTCCTGCGCTAAGTCGTTCATGACTTCGGCGCGCTCGTCGAACTGGTCGTTAAACCAGCCGCGGCCAAAATTCTTTTTAAGATATTCGATACAGTAATAAAGCTTGTCTCGCGTGAAATTCGGATAGCCTTTAAAAACCGCCGTGTCGTTTAACTTGTTCGGCAAGTTGTCCGGGGAGTTGTACCAATTACACATTTTAGTGTAAATGTTCTTTGCCCCGCTATCTGTCAAAGCCCAAGCGACGGCCATTATTTGCGCCCCCGCTTTTTCTTCTGGGAGAGTTTATAAACAAGATATACACCGCCGCCAATAAGCAACAACCCGCCAATTCCAAGACCGGCTTTAGTTACCGTGGGGGCTACCTTGTCGGCCTTCTTGCTGGATAGTCCGAACCATTGGAGCGCGTCCGAAACACCGGCATTAACTTGTCGCCCCGCCGAAATCCAGGGAGTAAAGAAAGGAATTTGATTTAATGCGTTAGTAACGCCGCCGCCAATCTTTGAAAGTGGATCACGCAACACCGACGGCAAGAAATCAACCGGAGCCGAGGCCCCCAACATTTCGCGCATTACTTTTTTGTTCGGAACAAAAAGCGCATCAAACAGTGGACCATATTCGTAACAAGCAACTGAACCAGACGGAACAAGGCAACCGTCAATAATTTTATTAGTAACGGAACAAACATTATTCTTTAAATTATTCCAAGCATTTACACCAAACATTTCAACTCCAAGGCGGTCATTTGGAGTGTATAGGGAATCAAGCAAGTTTTTATTACGCATAAATCAACCCTTTTTCTTTTTCAAAAGATAGATCGCCAAGACGGCTACACCGCCCCAAAGCAAGTATTTAGAAAAGTCGCTTTTAACCTTGACTTCCGGTAAGTAGTTAATTTCTTCTTGCATTTTTGCGTTTTCCTGCGACGCCTGCGCGGCGTTCTGTACTTCTTGTTTGACTTCCGACGGCATACCCTGCGAAAATTCTACCGGGCTTGTCTGAGCGGCGATATTGCGCGCCGTATTCGCTTTAATTTCCGCCGTCTGAGCCTTTATTGCGGCAATATGCCCATGCTGCGCGCTCGCTTTTGCGGCGGCGGCCAAAGCGGCTTTTTTTGCGCCTTCGGCTTCCTTCAAGCTCTTTTCGTATGCTTGCGCGGCCTTTATCTGATCTAATTCTGCCTTGCTGCTTGCGCTGCTTTGGGCTGCGCTCCAAGCCTTCGCTGCGGCGGCGGCGCGTTTCTTTTTTTGT
>CALYRM010000055.1 GCA_945482995.1 uncultured Clostridia bacterium
GGTGAATTGACAGCTCTGCTGTCATCCTGAAAGCGTAGTCGAGGGACCTTATCCTAGTTCCGTCATGTCGACCGCAGTGGAGACAACTAATCCCAGCACTAACTTTTTGCGAAGCATGCTAACCGCCTTTAAAGCCATCCAACTGTCAATTGTCATTCTAAGCGTTGCTCGATAAAACTAATCATTGTTGACGTTGTAATTATACATTATTTATGCATATCGCTACTGGATATTCAAAAAAATTTAATAAAAAAATAATGTTGTTTAAGAAACACGATTTTTGATGGGAAATATGTGCTGAAATATGAAAAAATAAAGCGTTTTTAATGGTAAATTAGTTGCTAACAACTGTCTTACTGTGGTAGAATGAAAGAGCTTGTGTATTATATATTAATATATTTAGCACTATTTTTTTAAGGATTAAGACGAAAGGAAAAAATGAAAAAGATAACTGTATTGATTTCAATCCTAATGCTTGCAATGTTGGCAGCTTTGTTATTCGGCTGTAGTTCGAATAATTATGTCAATATGGACGGCAAGACTAAAGTTGTATTTGAACTTGAGGGCGGATTTTTTCAAAACTGCGAGGGTATAGTGACCTATTATTATGATATCCCCGAGGATGGCGAAATGCTCATCTATTCTCCTCAAACCCTTTCTTCAAGAGACGTTACAAGAAACAAGTACGTTTTTAAGGGTTGGTTTAAAACTAAGACTGTAAACGGCAATAATGCGATTTATAGTGATGAATGGAATTTTGAAACCGATACCATTGACAAAAATGGTGTTACGTTATACGCAAAGTGGGAACCATTAATCAAGCATACGTATGAAGTTTGTTATCTTGATGAAAATAACGAAAAAGTTGTTTTAGGCGAGTATACAGTCAATCAAGGATCTAAATTTGAAGATTGGAACAAATTTGCTTCTAGCAGGATTGGTTATACCGTTCTTGGTTTCACAGATGAAGAGGGTAATCCTTGGGATAGCGCTTTCACTCACCCGGGCGGAGAAGAAACCACAGTTGTTAGTGTATATGTCAACTATATCAAGGGTAGATACACCGTTGTTGAAAACGGTGCTCAACTAGTTAAAGCCCTTACAAGGACCACGAACATTTATTTGAAGTCCGATGTCGATTGCAACGGTCAAGTACTGAATTTCAAAAACTACAAGGGCACCTTTATCGGAAACGGACACACGGTATCTAATTTCAAGGTTTGGTATACCGCGCGTAAGGACGATTTGGGTGAAGATAACATCACTTATGCAAGTATTTTGGGTAATGCCGAAAATGCAGTTGTAACCAACGTTACCTTTGATAATGTGCTTTTAGAGTTTGAAACCTCGTTATCTACAACCAAGGGCATTTGTATTGCGCCTCTTGCAACTAGCTTGACCGAATGTACCTTGACAAACGTTAGCGTCAACAATATGACAATTAAGATTAAGAAGTTGCCAGGCAACTTGTCCGAGGATTCTTTAGTGATTATATCTGATAAACCTATCGACAAGGTTGACGACGCAAGTGTTCTTACCAATTGTAGTGTTTCAAACGTTATAGTTGAAGATATGACTAAACAAAAATAATAAATCGGCACACATTCAAGTCGAATTTAACAAAATAATGAAAGAATAAATACACACAACGTGTTTGAAAGGAGATAAAATGAAAAAGACTATTTTGACAGTTGTAACCATAATGATGGCAATTGTGATGTCATTGACAGCGGTTCTTCTCGTTGGTTGTAAAGATGACAATCAAAACAATAATAACAAGAGACCGGTTACGTATTATAACAATGCTTCCGATCCGTTGGTATTCTCAACCCAAGACGTAGACGGCGTATTCAACCCCTTCTTCTCAACGTCGGGGACTGATAGCAATGTTGTCGGTATGACTCAATTGGGTATGATTTCCAATAATAAGTTAGGCGAACCCGTTTATGGCGACGGCGAAGCTTGTATTGTTAAGGATTTAGATATTGTTCACGACGATTTGTCCGACACGACCACATACTACATGGTATTGAAGAATAACGTTAAATTCTCCAATGGTTCTCCATTGACGATGAAAGACGTGTTATTCAATCTATATGTTTACCTTGATCCTCAATACACCGGTTCAAGTACAATATATTCAACCGACATTGTTGGTTTGAAAGCATATCGTACAAACCAAACCAGTGAGGAGGAGCAAGAGAACTTCAAAAAGCAATTTGAAACCGAAGCATTGGCAAGAATTGACGCTTTGATCGAGGTATTTGATACGTTGAAAGAAGACGATGACTTTATTAACGAGGATGCAGACAGTTTCAGAACTAAGTTAGACGACTACGTAAAGGCTAATCCTGTAGATACCTATAAGTATATTGTCGAAGACTACGACAAAGCATGCGAGTTATTCAAAGAAGAGTTAAAAAAGGATTACAGCAACTCAAAAGATACATATGAGGATATTATTTTTACAGACAAAAATAATAACAATTATAAGAATCTATTTACCACAGACGTAGAGGCTTTCTTGTATAATGAGGGCTACTATTCATGGAACAGAAAAGAAGCTGTTACCGTAGGTGCTGATGCTTTAACTTGTATTTTGGATAATGATAGAAACGTAATCAAGAGTTGGACTGAGGAGAGAGCTATCAATACAGTTTACGAAGACAAAATGCCACGAGTTCTTGATGAAATTCTTACATATTGGGCAACGGCAACCGAGTTAAGCACTTTCATCACCAATCAAAATATGGAAAAGTATTTCGCAAGCGTTGCGGACGGCGGAATTAAATCTATATCGGGTATTAAATTCGCTAACCGTTTGTCTCCTGTTTCGGTAAACGGCGTTGATTATGCTATACCTGCATATTCAGAAGACGGTTCAGTTACAGCAGGCAACGAAGTATTGAGCATTACTATCAACAAGGTTGACCCTAAAGCTATTTGGAACTTTGCATTTGGCGTAGCTCCAATGTACTACTATTCTAATCAAGAGCAAATTGCTTTATTCGACTATGAAGAACACTTTGGTGTAGAAAAAGGTTCTCAAAGCTTCATGAATAACGTTGTCAAGGATCCAACTAAGATAGGCGTACCGGTAGGCGCAGGCGCATACGTAGCAAGCAAGGCTACAGGCGGAACTGAAAATGTTGCAAGCGGTGACTTCTTAGATTCCAATATTATCTATTTTGAAGCTAATCCACATTTCTTGATGGGCGAGCCTTTAATTAAGAAGATTCGTTTCCAAATTGTTTCTACAACTCAGGTAATGAACGCGTTGGATAACGGTGAAATCGATTTCGCAGAACCAAACGCTAAGCCCGATACCATCAACGAGTTAAAAGGAAAAGAAGGAATTGGACACAAATCAATCAAAACATCGGGTTACGGTTATATTGGCATCAATGCAGGTAAGGTACCTTCTCTAAAAGTAAGACAAGCTATTATGCACTCTATAAATACTATGCTTTGCGTAGAATACTATGAGACAACAGCAACCGCAATTCACCGCAGTATGTCAACTGCAAGTTGGGCATATCCTGAAGGTTGTACATCATATTACCCTTACATCGGCGGAAGGGTTCCTGCTGATTTAACAGTAGTTAATCCTGACTATGCCGATTACGTAACCGAGTTAGGCAAGAAAGCAGGTGACTATTTGAGTGAAGCTGAGCAAATAGCTTTTATCGAAAAGTTGCTTGACGATGCTGGTTATAAGCTAAATTCAAATGGTGTATATCAACAAGGTTCTAATGTCTGCAAATACACATTCACCATTGCAGGTCAAGAAACAGACCACCCTGCATATCAAGCTTTATTCTTGGCAGGTGAGTTCCTCAACAAGATAGGCTTTGAAATTAACACTACTCCGGATAGCCAAGCATTGAGAAAGCTATCTAGTGGCGACTTGACAGTGTGGGCAGCTGCATGGGGTTCTACAATCGATCCCGATATGTATCAGGTATACCACAAGGATTCAACTGCAACCTCTGTGTTGAACTGGGGTTATAAACAAATCTTAGCAAATATCGGTGGCAAGTATGATACCGAATATGCGCTTGTTGAAGAATTATCCGACTTAATCGACAAGGGTCGTGAAACAAATGACAAAGACAGCCGTGCAAGCATTTATTCTCAAGCATTGGATATCGTAATGCAATTAGCAATCGAATTGCCAACTTATCAAAGAGACGACTTGTTTGCATATAACATCTTGAAGATTGACGAAACCACGTTTACTCCCGAGAGTGAGTTATCACCATTCAAGGGTTTGACAAGTGATATTCACACATTATCATTGGTTGTCGAAAGATAGTTGACAGCTGCAAGGCTGTCATTCCGACTATACTGTCATTCTCAAGCGAAGGGCAACGAAGTCGAAGAATCTAATCAAAAATGTCAACCTGAGCGTAGTGAAACGAAGTCGTAAGGATCTAATCAAAAGTGTCATCCTCAAGCGGAACGCAGTGGAGTCGTGAGGATCTCATCCTTGTTCGTCATTCCGAGCGTAGTCGAGGAATCTCATAAAGTGTCATCCTGAGCGGAACGCAGTGCAGTCGTGAGGATCCCATCCTTGTTCGTCATGTCGACCGCAGTGGAGACATCTCCCGGTTAGCACCGAATCATTGCAAAGCATATGTGCAGTCTGAGAATAATTGCACACTGCACATTAAAAGCGGATTAGATTTCTCCACTCCGTGCATTCGCACTTCGGTCGAAATGACATTTAGTATACAAATCAAAAAATCCAAAATTGCACATTGCACATTGCACATTGCACATTAAGCAAAAGCGAATTACGCTTTTGCTATAAAACATTTATGGAGATAAAGAATGTTTAAGTACATAGTAAAAAGACTACTTATATCAATAATAATTCTGTTAGGCGTATCGATTATCATTTATACAATGGTAAGACTTATGCCTACAGACTTTGTTGATACAAAGTATGCTTCACAGTTATCGTCAGGTACCATCACTCAAGCGGACATCGACCATTTTAAGGAATTGTACGGCTTACATGACAACTCCTTTGGTGGAATTATGAAAGGCTATTTTACTTGGCTTGGAAATATGTTAAAGGGTGATTTTGGTATCTCATTTAAGTATGAAAAACCTGTTGGACAGGTTATTGCCGAAAATATGTGGATATCGTTTGCGATAGCCTTGGTTGCGACAATATTGCAGTTTGCGATATCGATACCCTTGGGTATATCCTCTGCAACTCACCAATATTCAATCAGGGATTATACGGTAACCGTCTTTACAATGATAGGTTTATCGCTTCCAACTTATTTCTTTGCGGCAATAGTCATAAAGATATTCTCAGTTGACTTGGGTTGGTTCCCCTCTAATGGTTTGATATATCCAACCGCAAGTTATCCTGAGAACTTCGCAGGCGCAATGGCAAAGTTCGGAGATATACTTCACCATTTAACATTGCCGATATTCGTAAGCGTTATACTTTCTTTGGGTGGCTTAATGCGCTATACGCGTACAAATATGCTTGAAGTTTTGAATACCGATTATATTCGTACGGCAAGAGCAAAGGGATTGTCCGAAAAGAAAGTTATTTATAAGCACGCTTTTCGTAATACCTTGATACCTTTGGCAACCTTGTTAGCAGGTATTCTTCCCGGTTTGTTTGGCGGTATGATGATAACCGAGCAAGTCTTTGGAATACCCGGTATTGGTAACAAGGCATATATAGCCTTAAAAGACGGCGACGTTCCGTTCATTATGGGTTACAATATGTTCTTGGCGGTATTGACGGTTATAGGAACGTTGTTATCGGATATTATGTATTCGATAGTCGACCCACGCGTCAAGTTAAAGTAGTATTTTGGAGGTGTAAAGATGGAAGAAAAAGAAAAGAATTTGACCGAAGAAATACAACAAAACTTGGTTTCGGCGGAAGAAGAAGTTGAAAAGATATCAGTTGCAACGAGCGGAGAGAATGTTATCGATGCTGAAAGCGAAGACGTTCAAATGAGTGAAAGCGAGAGCGAAGCTAACGTAGTAGAATTAGAAACCTACAAGGAAATGAGTCCTATAAGACTTATTTTGCGTAGATTCTTTCGTTCAAGGTTGTCAATAGTCGGCTTGGTAATGATTGCTGCTCTTATACTATTCTGTGCTTTCGGACCTCTTATTTATACAAAATGGGGCGAAACCGAAATCGACCAAACCGCAATCGAATCGACCATTCAAAACGCTTACGTCATAAAGAATGCAGAGGGCGAAACCATTACTGTTTACGAAGAAATGACCTACGTATCAAGCACTAACGACTATGCGGTTCCTTCAAAAGATCACTTGTTAGGAACCGACGATAAGGGAATGGACGTATTTGTAAGATTGATGTACGGCGGTAGAATCTCTTTGATGATAGGCTTTATCGTAGTTATCCTAGAAACAATTATTGGTGTTATCTTGGGTGGCTTAGCAGGTTACTTTGGCGGCAAGGTCGACCAAGTAATAATGCGTATTGTCGATATATTCAACTGTATACCTACCTTGCCTATATTGCTCATTGCATCAGCCGTTATCGACTCCTGGATTACAGGCGGCATTATTCAACCGTCGTCAAGAATCTACATTCTAATGGTAATGATAACGATATTCAGCTGGAGTGGTACGGCAAGACTTGTAAGAGGTCAGATTTTATCGCTAAGAGAACAAGAGTATATAACCGCAACTGAGGTAATGGGTTTGCCAACCTGGAGAAAGATATTCGTACACCTAATACCAAACGTTATGCCACAATTAATCGTATCAATGACTTTGGGATTAGGAAGCGTTATCCTTTACGAATCAACCTTGAGTTATTTAGGTTTGGGCGTACAAATGCCTAACGTTGCTTGGGGAACAATGATAGCGTTGGTAAACGACCCGACAATCTTCAAGTATCACCCCAACGTTTGGTTACCTGCAGGTATTATGATAGTAATTGCAGTATTAGGCTTCAACTTTGTAGGTGACGGCTTGCGAGACGCAATGGATCCAAAGGCTAAGAAGTAGTCTTAAATATAATTTGTTAAAATATTATAAGGAAAAATAAATAATGAAAAAAAAGGAAAATAATTATATTTCTATAAAAGAAAGTAGGAAGATAATTAAGTACAACAATCGCCAAATGCGTTTTTACGAAGCACAAAAAAGACGCAAAAAGGAAGAAAAGGATTATACCTCTCTAATGAGAGATGAAAACAATATAATTGAGATTGATGGACTTAAAACGGTGTTTTTCACCGATAACGGCACCGTTATGAGCGTCAACGGAGTATCCTTTGATATTCCGAAATCCAAAATAGTTGGCGTAGTTGGAGAATCAGGTTGTGGTAAGAGCGTAACGTCGCTCTCGATTATGCAGCTTGTTCAAGCGCCTCAAGGTCAAGTGACCGAAGGAGAAATCCGTTTCAACTCGGACGAATTGGGCTATGACGAAAACGGAAAGAAAAAGGCATACGACATAACCAAAATGCCAACTTCTGAAATGTACAAGGTTCGTGGAAAAGATATAACAATGATATTCCAAGAGCCGATGACGAGTTTGAACCCTGTTTTCACGATTGGCAATCAACTTGATGAAATCTCCTTTACGCATAACACTAAAATCACAAAAGAGGAAGCCAAAGCACGTAGTATAGAGCTACTTACAAAGGTAGGAATTGCAATGCCGGAGCACGTATACGGCTGCTATCCGCACGAGTTGTCGGGCGGAATGCGTCAACGGGTAATGATAGCAATGGCGTTAATTGGAAACCCGAAGTTAATCATAGCAGACGAGCCCACAACGGCGCTTGACGTTACCATTCAAGCGCAAATCCTCGAATTGTTGAAAGAATTACAAAAAGAACAGGGATGCTCGATTATGCTTATCACGCACGACTTAGGTGTAATTGCCGAAATGGCGGACGAAGTAGTAGTTATGTATGCAGGCAGAGTTATCGAAAAAGGCACGGCAAGGGATATATTCCTAAATCCTATGCATCCATACACGATAGGCCTTCAAAAGAGCAAGCCATTAATTACTTCGGACTCAAATAAACCGCTGTATTCAATTCCCGGACAAGTTCCTAACCCCATCAATCTACCAAACACCTGCTACTTTAAAAATCGTTGTAGCAAGTGCAAAGCAAAGTGCGATGGCAACTATCCGCCCGAAATAAAGGTAAGCGATACCCACTACGTATCGTGTTACTTGTATGAAAAAGAGGTAGGTAACCAGAATGACTAATTACGTAGAAGAGAATAAGGAATTAAGTACCGTAAACTCGGGAGAAAATTTAGAGGAAGTAGTTGACACAGTTGAAACTACTGCTACAACCGAAGCCGTGAATGGCGGTGAAAATTATATCTTAGAGGTTGAGGGACTGAAAAAATATTTCGCAATAAGCAAAAATTTATTAGGGAAGCCCACGAAATTTTTAAGAGCGGTTGACGACATTTCGTTTAAACTAAAACCCAATAAAACAATTGGTGTGGTTGGTGAATCGGGTTGCGGTAAGACCACTTTGGGCAGAACGATTTTGAAACTCTATGAGTCGGACGGCGGAAAAATAGTATTCAACGGCGATGATATCACGAATCTTAAAAAGGAACAAATGAAAAAATATCGTACCGATATTCAATTAGTGTTCCAAGATCCATATTCGAGCCTTCCACCGAGAATGACGGTAGGAAACATCATATCCGAAGCTGTTAGAGTTCACAAAATAGTACCAAAAGAGCAAGTACACGACTATGTAATGGATATTATGAAGAAGTGCGGCTTGCAACCTCAGTATTATGACCGTTATCCCCACGAGTTCTCGGGCGGACAAAGACAACGTATCTGTATTGCAAGAGCCTTAGCGGTAAACCCCAAGCTTGTTATTTGCGACGAGCCGGTTAGCGCATTAGACGTATCCATTCAAGCGCAGATTATAAATTTATTAAAGGAATTACAAAACAAGTTAGGTTTATCGTATGTGTTTATATCTCACGATTTGTCGGTAGTTAAATACATAACAGACGATATACTTGTAATGTATTTGGGCAATATGATGGAAACAGGCGACACCGACGCAATATTTGACGAGCCGCTGCATCCATATACAAAAGCGCTTTTCTCGGCAGTTCCTGTACCGAATCCCGAAGAAAAAGCGCAAAGAATTATTTTATCGGGCGATATTCCGTCGCCTGCAAATCCACCGAGGGGTTGTAAGTTCCACACTCGTTGTTCGCAATGTATGGACGTATGTAAATATATTCAACCATCTCCAATAGAAGCGCGCCCCAACCATTTTGTTGCTTGTCATCTCTATAATGAAGAGGTTATGAGTAACCTCGAAAAGTATTCCGAGGAATACAAACAGTTACTCATTAAAGAGGAAGAACAAAGAAAGTATGAAGAAGAAAATGGAAGAAACAAATTCGAAAAAGCGTGGATTATCGTCAAGAGAAAAGTCAAAGGAATTGTCAGAAAAGACAAATCCACGGACGCAACAGACGGAAGCGAGCAAGTCGAAGAAGACAAGCAAACCGAAGAAAAAGAAGATTAAGTATCTACCCGACGATGGGCACACGATTTATAGCATGGACGGAGTGAAGGGTTCGGCTATGAAAAGCGATGGCAAGGGCGAGAAGCTTCCAAAGGAAGATCGCCGAGTCATGATAAAGAGTGCATTTGCAGTTTACGGACCTGTATTTCTCACAATCGTGATATGCTTCACGTTGGTAATGGTATTAATATATTTTTGGTTAAAATAAAAAAAGGAAAATAGAAATGAATAAAAAGGTTTTATTGTTATTAGTATCAGTTATGGTATTGTTGGCATTATTCGTAGGCGTTACCGCTTGCAGTTCTTTCATTGCTGACAAAAACAACGATACTCCAAGCGAAAATGAAGTAGTTGATGAATCCGGCTTATTAAACATAATAAAAAGCGATATTAAGTTATCTCAAGAACAGGTAATGAGCCAAATTAAGGCTGAATATTTAATAGCCAATAACGGATATCAACCCGATGACGAAATAGTATTAATCTTGAACTTGTCCGAGGAGTCATTGTTGCAATTATACAACGAAGACGCTCATAAGAGATATAAGACCGTTCAAGAATACATGAACAGCGACGAGGGCAAATATGCTAAGGCGCGTATTGAAGGCGAACAAAACTCTGTTTTAGCATATCTTGAACAAAAGGACTACGTAAAAGACGTGGTATGCTCTTATTCTGCTGTAACAAACGGCATTGCAATCAAAACAGCATACAAAAATCTTGCTGAACTCGAAAATTTGAGCTGCATTTCAAGCGCTATAATGAGCGATACCTATAATCAACCCGTTTTGCAAGCGGCTGAAAGCGGAGACGCTTCTGCTATCAGAAACCTTGTCGACATTTACCCAACAGGTATTTTTGATTCTTCATCCGTAGACTATGACGGTTCAGGCACGGTTGTTGCAGTTTTGGATAATGGTTTCGATCTATCACACACCGTTTTTGCTAATCAACCACCAAAGACAGTTTTAGATTTTAAGGATATATACGAGGCACTCCAAAATCCCGATTTTATTGCCTCACAAATGACAAAAGGCTTAGACGCATCCGACGTATATTACAGCTCCAAAATTCCGTTTAAATACGACTATGCAGAAAAGGATCCCGACGTAAACCCGACAAGCGACGAACACGGAACACACGTTTCGGGTATTATCGGTGGAAAGGACGACGTTATCACCGGCGTTGCTATAAATACTCAATTAGTTTTAATGAAGGTGTTCCCCGATGCAGACGAGGGTGGCAAAACCGAGGATATTATTTGCGCACTAAACGACGCAGTTCTTTTGGGCGTTGACTGTATCAACATGAGCTTAGGTTCGTCTTGCGGTTTCACCCGTGAAAGAGATAATGACGCTGTAAACGAGATTTACCATAGAATCGGCGAAGCAGGAATCAGCCTTGTTACTGCTGCAAGTAATAGTTATAGCAGTGGTTTCGGTGGCGAGCAAGGTAACACCAACATGGTAACCAATCCCGATTCAGGTACAGTCGGTTCACCTTCAACCTACGACGCGGCTTTGTCCGTTGCAAGTATCAGCGGTACAATGAGCAAATACATAATTGCAAATGACGAACAAACCTTCTTCTATAAGGAATCAAACGCAATCACAGGCAAAGAAAATGACTTTTATAAAGAATTATATACACAACAAAATTTAGACCCCAACAAAGAGCATACCTTTGAATACGTAACCGTTCCCGGTGTTGGTTTGAAGGTTAATTTCAAGGGCTTAGATTTAACGGGCAAGATTGCACTTGTTAAGCGTGGCGACAATACCTTTGAAGAAAAGGCACTGTTGGCAAAGAACGCAGGCGCTATTGCTTGTATCATTTATAACAATATCGACGGTGATATTTTGATGTCGATGGGTAAAACCGATCATATCCCGACAGTTTCCATTTCCAAATCGGACGGTACTCTTTTAGCAAAGAAGAGCTCGGGTACAATGACTTTCAGTCAAAAATTCCAAGCAGGTCCATTTATGTCAGACTTTTCGAGTTGGGGACCTACACCGTCACTTGAATTAAAGCCTGAAATAACTGGACACGGCGGAAATATCAAATCTTCCGTTCACGGTGGTGGCTATGACGAATTGAGCGGTACATCAATGTCTACGCCAAACTTGACAGGCTTGATTGTCTTAATTAGACAATACTTAAAAGAAAAATATCCGAATTATACTGCAAAAGAGGTTTCCAATCTTACAAACTCATTATTGATGAGCACTGCAAGCATCATTTTGAATGAAGAGGGTAATCCATATTCTCCACGTAAGCAAGGCGCAGGTTTGGCAAGCTTGAAGAATACCGTTGCTACCAAAGCATATTTGACGGTTGACGGCAAAGATAGACCAAAACTTGAATTGGGTGATGACCGTGAGCGTACTGGCGTTTACGAAATGAGCTTCAATGTTTTGAACCTATCGGATAAGGCTTT
>CALYRM010000056.1 GCA_945482995.1 uncultured Clostridia bacterium
AGTAAAGTGATTAGCTTTAGTAGGGTAAAGTGATTAGCTTTAGCGGGGTAAAGTGGAGTAAAGTTATAAATTTATCACATTAAAGTATTGACAAATTAAAATTGATGTGATATAATGAGTATAGGGTAAATTCCGATTAAGAAAGAGGGGTGATAAAATGGAAATAATAAAACGGTACATACCCAAAGGCGATAACAACCCGATGAAAAAGATTACCCCCGATAAGATAGTAATACACTATAGCGGGGTAGCGGGTGTATCTGCTGAGCGTTTGGCGCTGTGTTTGTATAACAACAACGCAAATAATGTCAGCGCTAATTATTGTGTTGATGATAAAAATGTGATTTGTACCATTCCCCCTGGCTATATGTCATACGGCGTAACAGGTGAAAATAACCACATTATCAACATTGAAGTTTGTTATAAGGACACAAACGGGCGGTTTGAATTATTGACTATCGCAAAACTGCGAATGTTAGTAAAGCGTTTAATGCGGCAGTATAATATACCCGCAAGCGGTGTGGTTAGGCATTATGATTTATCCCACACTAACAAAAAATGTCCGATGTACTATGTAGACAATCCCAAGGAATGGGAAAGATTACATTTGATTTTGACAACAGGAAAGGTGGCGCGTGAATAAATGGCATATAGATTACAGCGGCTTTTTACCGTTAAGTCAATAGTCACAATACTGTTGACTATAGGTTTTTTGATTATGTCGCTAACATCAACAGTTCCCGACACATTCGCGAATATCTACCAAATGATAGTAGTATTTTATTTCGGTACACAGGTAGGCGCGAAAGATAATAAAGACCCCGAATAACGAAAGGAGAAAATAACATGACACTGAAACAGATTTCTGAAGCATTGAACAGTTCAATAGTACCGGCTATTATGGGCGACGATTACACAGTAAACCCCGATTTATCAAATATCGTTGATTTCGGCACAGCGATTTCGGCAATGACAGCAGACCAATTCAAAGATTATTTTAATCAGTTTGCGGCGGCTGTCAGAACCTATGTTGACACGCGCGGGTATTCACCCGAGGAATTGCCGCTGTTCGTTGACAGTCAGGAATACGGCGGTATTGTTCAGTCTATCAAATCGGATTTCGTGGAAACGCGCGGCAGTAATATCTACAGTCTGGTTGACGGGCAGTATTACAATGATGTCAACAAGTATTTCGGTACAAAGTTCGATACCAAAATCTACGAAAAAGATACAACATACAGTTATGCTAAATCCATTCCTAACACGATGTACAAAAAGGCGTTTATGTCGGCAAGCGGCGTTTCGGAATTGGTGGCACTGATTGAAACCATGCTTGAAAATTCAATCCGCCGTGACAGTTCCGCGCTTGAACACAATCTTCTTGCGGCGTTGGCAACAAAGGGTAAGCGAATTGATTTGGTGACCGCATATAATGCGATGATTGCAAGTGGAAATGTACCGCAGTCGGCTATTGATGGCACAAATGGTGAAAGCGCTGTTGCGCTGAATGTGGGTAAAATGGTAGCTGTTACGAGCGAAAACTGCGTTTACAATAAGTTTTTTATGATGTGGGCATTTGAAACCATATCTAATATTGTCGCGGCGGCAAAGTTTGCTAACAAGAAATATAACGACGGTACTATTTCCACATGGCAAACAAAGGCTGACAGCGTGATGATTTTCAACAGCGTATTCCGCAACCGCGCCGCCGCACTTGGACTGGCTGAACCTACGGGGGTTCAGATTTTTGATACTCCATTCTGGAACGCTCAGACCGACAACCCCGTTCCGACTATTTCCAACAGTACCCATGTACTGGAAACAACCGATGGAACAGAAGTCGGAAATAAGTCAATCGATTATGTTGTGGGTATGTACTACGACCGCCGCGCGACTGGCTACACAGAAACGCCTGTTGTACCCCGCACAAGCTACAACGCAGACGGCGATTTTTACACGCATTTCCGCGATTTCAATGTTCGTTACTGGGTAGACACAAGAAACACAGCTATTGTTTTTACCCTGAATTAAGACACCATTCTTTTACCTCTCTATGCCCCACATTTTATATGTGGGGCACATTTTGAAAGGCGGTTTTTATGAACATAGTTTTATATAAAAATAATTCGGATAAACGAGCGTTAAATAAAACATTAGTCGATGAATTGAACATCGAAAATGTTAGGCTGTTAGATGGCGATAATAGTTTACTATCACCGCAGTTGATTTTGTCGGGGGTGAATGTTGCCAATTACAATTACTGTTTTATCCCCGATTTTAACAGATATTATTTCATTTCGTCGGTTGATGTTTTGGATAATAGGCGATTTATGATTCGCTGTAATGTTGATGTGCTAATGTCGTTCGCCGATGATATTAAAAAACTAACAGTAATCAGCGGCAAGGCGGCTACTAATTTCAACAAATTTTTATCTGATAATTTACCAATATCGGCGAAAAGAAATATTATCGTGAAAAATCTTACGGGCGGCGAAATAAACAGTGGGTATATCACAGACGCTACAAATAACATTGTAATATCATATTTAGCAGGAGGGGCAACAAATGTCAGTTAATTATACAAATGCCTATAAATACAAAAATAACAAGGCAAAATTGACAGAGCTTTTTACAAGGGCTTTTAACCATTATCAGGACAAACAATATCCGCTTGTATATTATCCTTCGGGACTTAAAATATATGATAGTATTTTTACCACGGGTCATTATAATGATGGTCAATCGTTGTTTTTTAATCCTGACGGTGCCTATGGATTATCCGGCGCTGAGGTACAAACACCTTGTATATATCAATATACCGCTGTTGATTTGTCCAATTATAAGACGCTTAAATTTTATCCTTATGCCGTTAAACCATATACAGTAGGTACAGCAACAACACCGCAGGTGGGTAATGTGGGTATATCGTCAACAGTCGAACAGTTGATGACAAGTGGATTTGATACACTGATAACAGATATCAGCTACTATGATAATACCTATGATGGTACATACTCCACATCAAATCCTCGTATAAAATATACCGGCACAAGGACCTTAGGTGCTTATATGACAGCGGCACAAGTGCAGAGGTATGTTAATGGCATGCCGGAAATACATACAAGGGCGTATGAGTTTTTTTTAAATCTTAACTTATTTGCTAAAGCTTATGGAGCAGTTAGTTATGGGTCATACCCCGTAGCACAAAGTATATATGCGGCGTGGCTATTAACTAATGTATACGAACAGTACGGCTATTATTACGGCGCTGTTAACTCTGGCGCTACTGTTACATTAGATGGTAGCGGTTTTGTATCGGCTTGGAGTGGCGTTACTAGTGGTTTTAGCGGTTTTTTGTGTAACCGTAAAAAATTTACCGAGTTACTTAATACCGTGGGCATACCATTTAGTTTTAGCCCGGATTGTAAATATCAAAATACTGATGACTTTGACGATTATGTTCCCAGTGGTCAGCCCTCTAATCCCACAGACGATGGCGGCGACCCTTACGGCGATAACAGTAGTGATGATATGGAATTGCCCGATGTTCAAGTATCACCAACAAACACATTTAGCCGTTTGTCGTGTTGCACAATTTCCGAATTAAACAAATTATCAAATTTTTTGTTTACATCAACATTTTATGATAACATCAAACTTCTGACAAACGACCCGTTGGAAAGTTTGTGTACAGTCATGTACTATCCGTTTGATGTGTTAAACCACAGCACTTGTGGCGGAGCGCATAATTTGACCCTGACAAATGTTTCAACCCCCGCAACAGTGTATGATTTAGATGTATCATATAATATGTATTTGGATATGGGTCATATAGATGTAAACCCTTACTATGGTAGTTATTTGGACTATTCGCCCAATACCGAAATTGAATTGTATTTACCATATCGGGGGTTTGTAAATCTCCCCACAAATGACATCATCGGGCGGCAGTTATCCGTAAAATACATGATTGATTTTTACAGCGGCAGTGCTACGATACTAGTTTTTGCCGACACTAAATTAGTACATGTTAGTAATGCCCAAGTGGGTATAAATATACCCATAAGTCAATCAAATGCGAACAGTCGCGCAATATCACTGACAACCGCCGCCGTGGGTGCAGTCGGCGCTATAGCGGGTGGTGCTATAGGCGGCGCGGCGGGTGGTTTAGCGGGCGCGGCGATAGGTGCAGGACAGGCGGCGGGCACAAACGCAATACCCACAGTGAATAGGATGTTTAATGCCGCTCAAAACCATGTAGACAAGGGCGGCAGTTTCGGCGGCGTGGGTTGGCTATATGCGCCGCAAGTATGCAGTTTAATTTACAATCGTCCGATATTAGCAGAACCAACGGCATATAAAACAATGAACGGTTATTCAACATCGTTTAGTGGATTAGTATCATCGTACAGCGGATTTTTGCAAGCTGACAGTATCTCAGGCACAACAGGCGCGACGGATGAAGAAAATAACATGATATTCAATCTGTTGCGTAATGGAATTTATGTATAATAGGGGGTTTTAATATGTTTGGTGATTTTATTTCTGCGCCCGAAAAAAGGCAATTTAAGGACTATGCAAATTATTTGTTCGGGTTTGTCGTTTCAATGTTCAAGTGGGAATGCGATTTCGCGCCCGACTGGGTATTCGAACGACTGTTAACCACACAAGGGCATTGTGGTATTTTTCGAAACGGAAAAGACGGTAAACCAGTAGTTGCAACAGGCGGGTACACTGGAACGCCCACAGCTTACGGATTTGGTTCTGAATATATCGGTACTGACTTGGCGGGCAATAATTATCGCGGCAAAGTGGGTGAAGATGTCATTGTGTTGTGGAACAATTATACATTATCGTCCGACACCCCCACTGTATCAACATACGCACAGCGGTATATTGAAAGCGAAAAATCCGTGATAAATGTTCTACGTGGAACACGAATTACTAATTTGGTAGTAGCCGATGATACAGTAGACCGCCAAACGCTGGATAATGTCACAAAGGCGATTGAAAACGGTGATACAGTAGTAAAAATACCGCCCGCTTATCGGGAAATAGACGCACTTGACAGCGGCGCAAAGCGTTTCGATGTTCTGCGACTGACCGACCCGAAAGACACAGACAAACTACAGTATTTATCGCGTTTTCGCGATGATTTATTAGCGGCGTTTCTGAATGAATACGGTATTGATGTGAATGTGGTGAACAAGGGTTCACAAGTCAGCCGCGATGAATTACACAGTATGCGCAACGCAACGACATCAATAGTTGAACAGCGTTTAGAATGCCGTTCCCGCGATTTGGAAACTATCCGCGAACAGTGGGGATTTAACATAACTGTAATACCAAACAGCGGCGTTACCAACCCCAACGAAACACCCGAAACAGATACTGAAAATGACACAGACACAGAAAGCGAGGTTGAAAACGATGAAATATAGCATTGATGATTTAATCAAGGGCGGGTGGAATCCTGTTCCCGTTAGTGTTGATAATACCGAAATAATCGACACTAATACATTAAAATTCGTGTTTAGGCGTTTTGGGGAACGGGTATATATTTATAGTGCAGACGAAATCGCCGCTGCAGTGGATGATATCGGTACTACATGGGAAATTTTTGTTAATACACATAACAATGTAATATCTAAAATGTTCAATGCGTTTAATACCGAATATAAACCATTGGAAAACTATAGTATGGTGGAAAACGGCAACGACACGAACACCATACAGAATAGCAGTACAGGAACATTGACGGCGAATAATACCGATACAGTACAGAAAACGGGTACAGTTACGACGGAAACTAACAGCACGGAAAAAAATGTCGATACCAAAACGACCGAAACCAAAAACACGGGTACGGTAACGACAGAATCCAATACTACTGGTAAAAATGTTGATACTACTACCATTGAAACCAAAAACACGGGTACACAAACGGCGGCGGGTGGTGGTGATACATCAAACAGCGTGGCGGCGTTTAACGATACAGATGTTTCACTGCACGACAAACAGACCACAACAAACAACAGCACGCGCACGGATGATTTAACAGAATCAGTAACAAACGGCGGTGAAATCAATACGACCGCCGCGGGAACAGCGACTGTTACCAACGACACTACAGAAATGATTACCAACGGCGGCGAAATCAATACTACAGTCGGCGGCACATCGACCATCACGAATGATATTACCGATACAAATTCTATCAGTAAATCAGAATCAACGACTACGACAGAAAACGGCAGTAATACTAATGAACACACATTGACCCGTTCGGGAAATATCGGCGTTACAACATCACAACAAATGTTATCATCCGAAATATTTTTGCGGGTTCGCAATCAAATTTCATATTATGCGGTTGAATTGTTCATATCACAGTTTACCGTTTGGGAATAATCAATAGGGGTATATCATTTCTGATATACCCCTATATCTCAACAAATATTAGACAAATTAAAATTGTTATGGTATAATATAATCGTAAGGGAGAGGTAAAACCTCAACTTTAACAAACTAAAGTAAATGAGAGGTAACGAAAATGAACGAAATCAGAACAAAATTGAATGAACTTGTAATGCGCTATAATGCTAATTCGTGCGGCGCGACTTTAGGTAAAACCGAATATGCAGAGGGTTATAACATGGCGCTTTTCGATGTAATTACTGATTTAGCAAAGGTTATAGGGGTAGAGGTGGAAATTGAAGGTAAATTTGCTAATAACAAAATATACCCCGCAATTAAAATCGCAGAGTGACACCCCGAAAGGGGTGGTAATGCGGCGGCACGGTCACAAGCCCGTTGCAAAAATGAAAGGAATTGAAAACAAATGAAAGAATACGATGTATTAAGATGGAGCATTGAAATTACGCTCAAACTTTTAACTGAGAGATTTAACGATTATTCCCGCGAAGCTACAGAAACAGGAAGTGAATCGGCACTGGCGGCAAAGGAAGCAACACTCACGGCGATAGGCTTTTTAAGTGGGGATTTGAAAGTATCTATCGAATTTGGAACAGAGTACGGCAATAACGGTTTGGGCTACACAGTTATAACGACAACAAAGAGAATTAACGAGGACGGCGAAAACAAATGAAGAAAAATAAAATGGAAATCAGCAAGCCTAAAACCCCGATATCTTATGCCGCTATTATGACGATGGTAGCAAATGGCACGATTTATCTACACCATACGGCAAGTTTTAGAGGGTATGTTTCCCGCAAGATTAGCGCTGATAAAATCCTGGCTTATCCTTACAAGGGCAGATATGGAACGGGCTATACGGTGGATTTACCTAACAAGGCAAGTACACGATACTCATTCAGGGTGTATTTCATTTTCTAAAACGCATGGCGGGCGCGTTAGACCCGCTACCACGTCGGCGGACGTTAAACGACATTATTAAATTGTTCCATATGGAACAGAAAGAGGTAATATTATGGCACTGAAAATTAAGGAACTGAAAAAGGAACTGGAGAACACCTGTCCTCTGTTCACCGACAGAGAAAAGGGTGATTGGGATGAGTTAGCCGAAGCTGTTGTTACAGTCAATGGCGCGATGATTTACACCGATAGCAACGGCGATACATACGGAGTTATCACCGTTGAGGAAGTTCCTGGTACATTCTATCTGTGCGGCTCTGTAGCCACCAAAATTGTAGAAGCGGTATGCAACCCCGAGAACGGCGGCGAATTTGATGACGGCGGCGTTATGACAGAAAAATTCAAGCTGTTTGTCGGCGAGAAGAAGCAGAGTAAAGACAAGTCAAAGTCACCCTACAGGGTAGTTAAACTGATTGACGAGGACGAAACGCCCGACACCAAAACAGCCAAGACCAAGAAGTAAACTGCTGAACGGCGGGGAAGAAATTCCCCGCTATTTTCTAAGGAGATGAGCAAATGGGAAAATCTGTAGTAAACCAATCGGAAGAATCCAAGGCTATCAAGCGAATCAACGAACGAATAAATGCACTAAGCAAATTACAAGAATCGGACAATCCATTTATTTCGCCTTACAGTCGCGCTATACACGAAATCGGAATTGATTTCCGTAAAGAACCTGGTACAAATCGTTATGTTATCCGAAACACAGCAGAAAACCGCCGAAAAGTACAGCAGTTAGAAAAACGACTTGGTGAGTTAAAGGCGAAAACCGTTGGCGATATTCGACGACAGGCAAAAAAAGAGTTGCGAGAAGAAGCACAGATTATTGCCAAGAAATCAGCAGAACAGGCACGGGCACGGGCTAAGGCGGCGGGTAAAACCAAACAGCAGATAAAACAGGCGGGTGAACGGGCGAGAAAAGCGGCGATTAAAAAACATACCAACACGACGAATGTAAACAAACGAATCCAAGAAAAATTGGAAGATATCGAAATTCAGGACAAACTAGATGTAATATATCAATACATGGGTGAAACGGGTACACAGTTGGGTGCAGAATTATCCCGCCAAACACGGGGTATTAGTCGCGGCGAACAAGACCATGCGGCGGTTTATGATATCATCGGCAGAATAAACGATACATACCGCAAAATTCAATCGGGTGAATTACAACAGGCAGATGAACAGCGCGCGGAAGATAATGCGGCGTTCAAACGGCATTATAAACGGGGGTAGTAAAAAATGATACAGCAGTTTCAAACATTCACTAATGACACATTCCCCGACGATGTTGTGAAAATCGGGAACGGAAAAAAATCGCAGTTTGTCAACACCATTTGTTGTGGTTTCGACATTGAAACCACAAACGACAAAATGACAGAAAGTGCATTTATGTATATCTGGCAATTTGGTATAAACGATAAATCATACTACGGAAGAACATGGGAAGATTTTTTTAATTTTATGGAAATGGTGCGCGGAAAATTTCACGGTAATATCATTATTTTCATTCATAATATGGGGTTTGAAATGTCGTTTTTACTACCCCGTTTACATCGACAAAACATGATAGAAAGAATGTTCGCCAAGGCAGAACGCGAACCGTTAGAAATCGTATTGAAAAATGGGCTGATTTTCCGTGATAGTATGGCAATCACGAATATGTCATTATCAGCGTTAGCAAAAAACTATTGCCACACACAAAAATTAGTGGGCGATTTAGATTATGATGTATTGCGAAATTCGAAAACTCCGTTGACAGAATCAGAATTTGCATACTGCGAAAATGATGTCAAAATACTGTGCGAATTTGCTGAATACCTACATAATGAATATACCCGAAACGGCGAAAAAATCCCGCTAACACTAACGGGAATCGTCCGCCGAATGGTTAAGAAAGAAGTATCGGGCGAAAAATACCGCGATATCACACGACGAATTTCCCGCCTATATCCCGATACACTGGACGAATACGGGCGGGAAATGCAGTGGTTATTTCGCGGCGCGTTTTGTCACGCGCAGACCGCTATTTGTGGCGAAATTTTAACAAATGTTGACAGCCACGATTTAACTAGTGCATATCCCGCAGAAATGGCGCATAGGTTATATCCTATGACACCATTCAGAAAATGTGCGCCCGAAAATGCTATTGATTATATAAACCGGGGTTTGGCTGTTATCATGCTATGTGAATTTGAAAATATAACCGCCACAGGTGCGCATGTTCTGGAATCCAGGCACAAAGTATTAAATTGTGAGGGTGGCGAATGGGAAAACGGGCGCTTATATCACGCCGACAAATTGACCGTAATAATTACCGATGTTGATTATGTAATATATACAATGATGTATAAGTGGGATAAATTGGAAATTGTGGGTTGTAAAACAGCCGCAAAAAAACCTTTGCCCGAATACCTATTAAAACCCCTGTTTGCGGTTTACGAACAAAAAGAACAGTTAAAAAAACTGTTGAAAACAGACCCTGAAAATTCAGAACTGCGACAAGCATACATGAGCATTAAAGCGAAATTAAATAGCTTTTACGGAATGACAGTCGCAAGAATGAATCTGACACAGTGGGAATATGACGGCGAATGGTGCGAGGTTGAAAATTCAACATACGAAAAGGAAAAATCACGCGCTATTCTATCCCCCTACTGGGGAATATATGTCACAGCATACACCCGTTTGACTATTTGTACTGCTGTTGTTGCTTTGGGCGATAAGGCATATTACAGCGATACCGACAGTATCAAACACGCCCACAGCGACGAATATTTCAACACATTCAACGAACAAATGTTGAAAACCAATCGCGAAATGTGCGAAAAATATAATCTGGATTTTGACATATTCGCCAAGTTGGGTACATTTGATTACGAGGGCACATACACCCGTTTCAAAACACTAGGCGCTAAAAGGTATATCACAGAAGAACACGGCGCTATTTCGTGTACTGTTGCGGGTTTGCCTAAAAAAACATTCACAGATTATGTGCAATCAATCGGGAATGATAGGGCATTTGAAAAATTCGCGCCCGAAATGAAATTCGAAATCAGCGGTAAAAATGCCCACAAATACACACAGGAAATCAAAACCGAAATCGACGGCGAAATAATGCACGAATACGGCAGTTGTTACATTTTTTCAGTACCATTTGTAATGCGCGTTGACACAGGTTTTTTATTAGCTATCACTAACAGGAGAAGATACCATGACTAAGACAGAAAAACGCTTTAAGTCCTTGAAAATCCCTGAGAATGTTTTTAACCCCATGCGCGACAACCCTAAACCTGGTGATTGGAATGTAATTCTATCTCCGCGCGGCGTTGGTAAAACAACATCAATGTTATTGTGGGGTATGTGCGACCACCAAGAACGGGGTACTGTTATTCAGTATATCCGTCAATACGATGATATGTTGACACCGTCAAAACTGGTTGATTTATTCGATGTAATATTACAATACCATTATGTTGAAAAAATCACGGATGGGCGCTGGAATAATGTTAGATATTTTCGCCGCCGCTGGTATTACTGTAATATCAATGATGATGGTGAAGAAACCGAACGCGCCGAAAACCCGTTTATGGTGTGTTTAGCGATAAACAAAGAACACGATTTGCGCTCTAGCTATAACGCGCCCGAGGGTGACACTATCATTGTTGATGAATTTATGCGAACAGATAAAATGTATATCCGCGACGAATTTGTTTTACTTAACAATCTTTTATCGACGATAATCAGAAAACGAACAACAGCGCGTATATACCTTTTAGCCAATCTTGTTGACATTACCTGCCCTTATCTAGTTGAAATGAAAATACATGATATCGTCAAAAAAATGAATTTTGGTGACTTCAAACAGCTTGTAAGCGGCGAAACCGTGTTAAATATTGTTATGTTAAAACCCCCGACAGACAACGACGGCGGTAATAAATTCAACAAATATTTCGCCCCGTGGACAAACAGTAAAATGACTGGTATAACGGGCGCTAATGGTATATGGGCGATTAAAATGTTCCCACACGCACCCCGAGAAGATTTTACTATCATAGACCGCGCACAGATAGAATGTAATGACGGGTTAATCTGTCGGGAAATACGAAAATATAAAACGGGTTTATATGTCATGTTTTACCCGTTAGACACCCCACTAGTAGGCAAAGTAACATATACCCGCGACGATACAAAACCATTTGACACCTTGCGTCGCTATGGATGGGGTTATACAGATACCGATAAAATTGTGTTAGATTTAATCAACATGAAGCGTTGGTACTTTTCCGACAATACAACAGGTGAACGCATAGAAACATATATCAAAACTAAATAGAATTTAATGGGTGTTAGCGATAACACCCATTTATATTATGTTTAATACTTTACTCCACTAAAGCGCTCCACTTTACTCAACTAAAGCGTTTCACTTTACC
>CALYRM010000057.1 GCA_945482995.1 uncultured Clostridia bacterium
ATAATATATAGATATGATAGGATAATTATAGTTTCAAAGTAAACTAATATATAGAAAGGAGATAAAAAATGATATCTAAAAAAGTAAAGTTGCTATGCTTCGATTTAGTATGTAGAGAGAATGACAATGACCCTCCACGCATTGTTAACAACGTAAAAATTATTGGCGGCAAAAAAGAAGCATACAAACACGAAAACCATATCCCATATTTAAAGGATGGGGAAGTTGGTTTTCCAATCAATATTCATTTTGAAAAGTGGCTGTTTGAAATGAACGAAGAAAATTTCATGGCAACCGCTGACAATAAAAAAATAATAAAAGAAAAGGAGAATGAAAACAATGATTGAAATCAATGAAATCACAAAATTAAGCAACCCGGAGGAAACTGTTGACAAAAGAACTACCTACTTGATGACAAAGAATCCAGACATGACTTCTATTAAAGATGTAGAAGATGGAACTCAACTCGATATCACTCACGTGTGTCGGTTCACTGATACTAATAAGGATGGTGTCGAAGTTGAAATTGAAACATATTTGGATGTGAACGGTAACGTGTACGCAACCCAATCAGCAACTTTTAAGGAATATTTTGATGATATCTGTAATATCTTTCTTGGAGAGGATGTTTCCATCATTAAGAAGAGTGGCAAAACCAATGCAGGTCGAGATTATGTGTATTGTACACTTGCTTAAGATAATAAGAATATTTTTGATATATGTATACCTTCTCACAATGCCCCTACTAAAATGGTAGGGGCATACCAATATATACAGAATTGGAGTGAATGATATGAAATTCAACACAAAATTGGAAAAGTCGCGTTATAATTCTTCTATTGATAGAATCAATAGCAATATAGATTATGCATTAAAGAAAGGCCTTGAATTTACAGACTACCATCAAGACTTTCAAAATAAGGCTGTAAGATATGGAGTTGTCTTGACCCCAACTGGAAAAATTTCTAAAAAATCAAACCTCACACCTGCCCAACTTAAAGAACTGGAAAGGACTTCCAAAGTAGCCGGTAGGTTTCAAAAGAAATACGGTTCTACGGAAAATGCAAAAAAGGTTATCAATGTACAGAAATTCCTTAATACATCTGTGGAATATATCTATGAAAAAATTAAAAATGCTGAAACGGAAGAAGAATTTGACCTTGCTCAAAAGTTCGATAAAATGTTAGAGGATGGTCTTACTAAATATGATTATGATGAAATATATGGAGTGCTTAATAAGTTAGGGGCTTTCGATACAGATTATGAATACAACCCGTTCCTTGATAAATACCCATCACGAGATGAACGTAAGAATATGACATTTAAGGGAAAGAAGAGGTAGTAATATGAATAAAGAAATTATCAAAAAAATAATTGGTGTCAATAACGTTGTGATATATGATGGAATTGACGAGTGGTTCGATTATTTCCCATTTTTTGAATTCTTAAAGACAATAAAAACCACAAAATATCAGAAAAAAAATCTTATTCACTCAATTATAACATCTTTCGATATTGAAACAACGAGAGTTGAAGAACTATCTTTCTGTTATATATGGCAGTTTGATATATATATGAATGGTACTCATCATATTATACTGGATAGAACCCTACGCAATATTGATAGAGTGTTTTCAAAATTATTTAAGGCCACGTCAACCAAAGACAAGGCCCTGCTGATATGCGGAGTGCATAACCTTTCCTATGAATTTCAGTTTTGCAAAAATTTACTGGATTGGGAAAATGTATTTGCCAAAGAGAATAGAAAACCAATCACAGCAACTGCTAACGGTGTCTATTTCATAGACACGTACCAAATTAGCCATAAGTCCCTTTCCAAAGTAGGAAAAGAAGTTGGTGTCAGAAAGTTGACGGAAAAGTTTGATTATTCCATAACGAGAACCAGTAACACTCAAATGACTAATGAAGAATATGCCTATTGTTGCAATGATGTAATCATTCCAACATTGTATATCCAACAACTCATCAATGACTACTTAATACCTCAGAAGTTTCTGCCGGTAACTCAGACTTCCAAAATACGACATATCATGAAACAAGAGTTTAAAGCAACTTATAAGAAAGCATGGAGAGATACTGCTGATTGGCTAGGGGATAACTTATACCCGGAAATGTTTGAAGAGTATAAGAATGATATGAAATATCTCTTTAGAGGAGCGTGGACACATGGAAACCCTAAATATGTCGGGGATATGCTTAAAGAGGCTGATTCCTATGATATCACTTCTTCTTATATTTATACCATGTTTACAGATTTGTTTCCAATGTCAAAATTCAAAGATACTGAATTAATGCCGGAAGAAATCGACACCAACACGACTGCTTTCAAGGGTGTATTTATATTTTATAACATTCAAGCGAAAAATAATATTGCCTATGAATCAGTACATAAGGTATCAGCAAAAGGTGTCATCAATGACAATGGAAAGGTATACTATGCTAGGGAAATGAAAGCATATCTTACAGATGTAGACTTTGAGTTATATAAGAATCACTATGATTGGGAATCATATGAATGTTTTGATTTGCAAATTTCCAAAAAAGCACGTTTACCCCGGTATGTAATTCTTCCAATGATAAACGCATACCTGGACAAGCAAAGAAAGAAAATGAATCACGAAAGTTATATCACCGAAAAGGAGTTAGTCAATTCATCCTATGGCATGATGGTAACTAAAATCCCATTGACAGAATCAAAAGTTGTAGGTACGAGGTGGGTAACGGAAGAACGCGATGACCCCTACTCCGATAGATATAGAAGTTTTCTATCCCCATATTGGGGTATATGGGTAACTGCCTACTCCAGGAATCACCTATTTGATGGTATAGATTGTTATGAAACTTTCTATTATTCAGATACCGATTCTATTAAGGGGAACGTTTCAAGTGAAACAATGGAAAAACTTAATAGACAGATATTTGAAAATGTGCAAAAGTCAAAAGAATTCTACAATATAGATAATGAATTGGTCGATGACCTTGGTCAATGGGATTATGAAGGGAGAATTAAACTATTCAAGTATCTCGGAGCGAAACGGTATATCTGCTATAAGGATGGAAAGACAACCGCGACGATAGCCGGTTGCCCGAAAAGTGAGTATATCAATCACTACTCCGGGCATATGTTCGCGAAACAGTTTCATGAGTTCACGAATAACTTTTCGCTTAAAAGTGTAAAACTACGTTCTATATACAATGATAAAACCTATCAGATAGAGGTTGACGGATGTCAGCAAGAAATCTACGGTTGCAATACATTGTTGCCAACGGATTTTACATTAAGCATGACAGGGGTTTATATCGAATTCATTAAGTGGTTAAAAAATAAGAAAATGGAGGGAAAAGATTATGCCTGATATTAAAATAAAATATATTGATGGTAAGAAAGAGAATGGTATTCAATATGATTGGAAATTTCTTCGAAAGGAGTTTCAAAAGTTGGGTACTCCAAAAGATATAGCAACGCCATTTACAATTCCAAAATTTTACGAAAACGGTTGGAATATCATGTTGTCGGAAAGAAGTATTGGAAAGACTACCAACTGGTTATTGTTGGGCCTGATAATGAATTGGCACTATGGCACACAAACTATCTATCTGAGAGATACGGACAATGAAATTAAACCGTCAAACTTAAAGAAGTTATTTGATGTAGTTATCCAGTTTGATTATATTAGGAAAATAACGGATGGAAGATGGAATTCATGTTTTTATTATGGTAAGAACTGGAAATTCTGTAACATTGACGAAGAGGGGAAAATAACAGAAAAGGCAAGTGAAGCATTCTGTATATGTGTAGATATTCTCCATGCCGAAATATTGACGAAATCCTCTTTTAATGCCCCAAAGGGGGATCTGATTATCTATGACGAATTTATTAAGCAGCATATCTATAACCCGAACCAGTTCGTTGACCTCATGGACTTCCACAAAACCGTTGCCCGGTTTAGGAAATCAGTAGTCACGGTTATGTTGGCGAATACTATTAACCCAGACGCGGATATCTTCCACGAGTTCGATATCTATGACACATTGACAGAAATGGAAATCAATGACATTGTAAGAATTTCCACCAAAGAGGGCACTAATATAGGGATTGCCCTAATTGGAGCAAGGCAGGAAATCAGAAAATTAAACTCTGCCACGAATAGGCTATATTATGGTTTTAAGAATCCAAAACTAAACAGTATCAAGGGCGGGGAATGGGCCTATGTAGAATATCCTCACATGACACGTGACATATTATATGAAGTTTTGGATAATTCTATCCGCATCAATACATTGTCAAATACTCTGAAAGTCAATGTGTGTAGGTCAGAGGCTATTGGTGTATTTCTATTCGTGACATACGCAAGTGGAAAGGTATTTGATGATACCATATTCTTTGATGCAAACACAGATGTAACGGATTATAGAACCTTTTCCAATTTTTCGAATCCAGTAGGTTCACTAATTAATAGACTTGTAAATGATAATAAGGTTTTGTTTGCTAATAATAGGGTTGGTAGACTTTTCTATAATGAGTTGAAAAAATTATAATTTTTTCAAATTTTCTAAAAATTTTTTGAAAAAAGTATTGACAAATTAAAAAATTTAATATATAATAATATCATAAGATAAAGAAAGGAACTACCAAAGGTAGTAAGGTAAAAAGATATGATGTACGAAATAGAAATAATAAACAGGAAAACATTCGAGGTTGTCACAGTTGAAACAGATACATTCAAAAAAGAATATGTAACCGGGAGATTGGGACACAAAACAGAAAAGACACTATTAGCAATCGGAATACCAAACGGAAAAAGATATAAATGGTTCGATAAAATTGAGTATTCTGTAGTTGTAAGAGAATTAGAAACTGGTAGACGAATTGAAACATTGTAGAAATAAACCCACCCCGGAGGTTACGAGGGTAGAAAGGAGTGATAATATGTGGATTTTAGAAACCAATGACGGTGACCGTTGGACATACGATGAAAACGAATTGGAAAATGCCAGGAGAGATAAATATATCTTTGGCGGAGAAATAACACACATCGAGGAAGAATAAAAAAATAGAACCCTATCACATGATAGGGTTCTTCTTTATTAAATGATAACTCCACTTTCTAATAATGAATATATCTCTGCTCTTTCCGTTTCCGTTGGTGTATTATCATCAAAATTTCCAATGCGTGGGTTCTTACATACAGTAAGGCCCGTTAGTGTATCGAGTTTAGCACTCTTACCCCACATATACCCAACGGTTCTACTATAGTTATCTGGAACGAACCCAATAGCCGATTGCATAATGACAGCGCACCTATTCGGGTTGTAGTAGGTGGTATTGGTTGTCTGTGCTCCAAGGTTATTTATTGGTTCAGTAAATATCCCATTCCCTACATTTAATAATGAAGATGGATTTTTCGTACACATTCCCATTGTTACGTCTGCTGCCATCTTTAAAATGTTGGTTGAGTTCTGCATTGAGTTGTCAAGTGCCAGTGGAATATCGACACCACACTTTCCCTCATATGAGCCAATGAGAGACCATTCCTTTGACGGTGTTTGAACGAATACATTATAATGGATTGTCCCTGCTATAACGTCAACCGCTCCATATATCCGAATGGTTCTACCTACAACCATATTTCCATCAATCGGAACTATTCCAATGAAAGGGATATAGATTGAAACCGTTGTATAAGGTGGAAAGTCAAGGAAATTTCCATGTGTTGGTTTATTATTATTGGCATGTCTCATAGGAAAACGATACTCTGCCAATAGTGGCATCTCCTGTTTATCCGTTTTGATTGCATCACATTCAAAATTATCGAGTGTGTATCTGCCTAACTGGATATTGTTATGTGATGTAATATTGAAGAATGTATTAATATCTACATTTAACTTTCTGAGACCGACCACGTATTTATTCAAATCTCCATAAGCCCCGGTCAACAAATTGACCGCATAATCTCCGAGTGTGGTATAATCATTAGACATTTGAGCAAGTATTCCATTCCAAAACCAATCACAGAACGTATTGAGACCATTATATTCAAGTATATAATATTTATTAGTTGGCGAATTCAATATACTCTGTTTATCGGTGTGACCTGTATTAGTCATTCCATCCATATCATCATCATCCCCACCACTATCTTTTTCTTCCGGTGGGTTTCCATCCGCCGATTCTACAAAATTATCATCCGATGGAATAGTACCGTCTGCCAGATACTTTTGGGCTTTCTCCAAAGAATGGGTTGTATGGATATTCAAGAACAGTGGATCACCATCATTACATGTCAACTCACTATCAATAGGTTCATACTCTGGGTTTGGATATATATTGGCCAACCACCATGACCGTATCGTTTCAACATCTGCCCCAGTAAAATCTTTATGGTCGTACCAGTAGGCGGAGTATCTATAAGGAAATACTCTATCTTTTACATTGTTTGAATTAGTGGCACTATATGATGAAGTATTTTGACATAGATAGTTTATTTTACAGCCACTATTGACAAGTTGTTGTGTTGCTCCAATCGTTACCGGGGTTGACTTGTCATTCTTTAGAGTTCTCGAATTAGTGCCAATTGACAGCCCAGTAAAATTTTTTCCATCGTATGTTGCAGGAATTGTCCCACCCCACTGAATAAACATATCATAAGCACTACCGATAGTTGTTGCGTTTGGCGTGAACATGTTATTGTCATCCATAGTATACAAATCATACTTGCTGTCCATCAAATACTTGTCAGTTAATTCTCCACTCTCTTTGATTACAAAAACAACTCTAAATATACCTACATTAATTGTAGTAGATCCTTTCCCAAGGAGATAATAAGCAGTACCCTTATAAGTATTTCCGTTATATGTTGCTGTACTGTTATCATCAATATATACGATAACATCCTCAGAATTATCTACAATACACTTATACCCAATAAGTGAAACACTTCCACCTGTACCACCATCGGAAAGTATTGTAGAACTCTGTTTCAAATTAGATGCATCGCTGAAATAGATATATCCTTTCATTATATTATCGCTCCTCTCCGTCCAAAAGTTGTCAAAATAAAATTATCATTTGGCACAATAATCGGATTTCCAAAATTCTTAATTGTCATATTGCGGTTGCTTTTAATGATATAACCATCATCCGGCACTTGATAGGAACATTTATTCTCTTGACGTTCCACGTATTGGGTACTTGCTAATATATCGGTCTTAAATGATTTTAAGACATCAACATTGCATTGCAATTGTACGAAACCATCTTCCCGAATCGTAGAATCTACTACATAATAATATCGTCTGAGTTCCGTAATATAGATATAATTGAAATTGATAACATCTGTGAAACTATCCAGTTGTAATGATATTGTTGGGGTGTGTATGCTCATATCTCCAACAATAGTCGCGTTTGAATACGTGGAAACCGATGTTAGTGTTTTATCTATTTTTCTTGTATCTCCGAGAAATCTGTAGGTTTTAATTGTCATAATATCCCTCCTCCGGTACAACGAACCCGCACGATAATTCCCCAATAACTGTACGATATACAACGTCAATGAAATCGAATTCACTTAATTCTCTTTCTCCCTCTAACATTTGGGCGGTAGTTGTTACACCGATATTTCCATGAATTTTGGAAGTTGTTTTTGTTGAATTTGAAACCCTTTCCTCTGCTGAAGACGTTTGATTATTGGTATCTGTCACATTATTAAACGTAGTTTCACGTTTCATATTATTATAGTTTGAAGTATCTGTCACATTATGGGTTATCACATGGTTCAAATTATCATAATTTGAAATCTCTGATACATCATTATATGTCTCAGTTTCCTTATATCCATTGTACCCGGTAGATTTTAAATTCTTTCTGTTATCAAATGACAAGATATCTGTGTTAGCAGTTGGTGTCGCTGTCTTGCTTTTTGCTGTGTCAATTAGTCCACTATTAAATGCCCGGGTCTGTGCTGTGGTTTCTGTATTGACATTTTGGGTATGTGTTTCCGTTCCGCTGTCCATACTTTCTTCTAACATAGTTCCAGTTTTAGCAAGTTCTGTGTTTCCGCTTTTCGTGTTAGAAATTGACCCGGTAGTATTATCAGTTTCGGATCCGGTTTTTGTGTTAGTAATTGTCCCGGTCATGTTATCAGTTTCAGAACCAGTTTTCACGTTTGTACTTTCAGAAATGGTTGTATTGGTATTGTTACCGGCCAACACAACATCCGTTTCCTCTGTTCTATCATAGTTATCAATCGGGTTGTAGTCTTGTATGGTGGTTCTATATAAGTTGTCAAACTTATAGCGGTTCTTTTCCATAATACCAGTTACCGTTATATCTAACACACCGCCATACTCAACAACACATTCTGAATCACCATATGTCTGCTCCAGGTAATATCTGTCCAAACTCGATTGTGCTAATGTTTCAAAATTTAATGCTGTGAACCATGTTGGAATAGTTCCAAAGAATGTTTCACTACGAATCAATGAACGATTATCTCTTTGCAAATTGTCAAATATTTCATTAAATTTCATTATCATCATCCTTTCTTTCAATATCATCCGGCACTTCCTCATCTTCTATTTCTCCATCCTCCGGGAGTTCCATATATGAGCAATTCTTAAATGCAAGGCCGAAGTCAACAGTTGCCGAAATACCAAATAGTTCATTCATTTGGTTGATTGCCTTTTGACGTTCAAATAAGCGGTTGTTTGGGTATATCTTCGAATATGTTTCATATCCATCAATTTCCTTGTCATTCAATTGAGCCATTTTTCCACTACTATTGATTGGAATTCCATAGTATGTCAATCCCCTACGCAATACATCATCGTGCAATTTTGAAAGATATTGTATCTTGTCCATAATTGTGGGGTCAGATAGATTGATTGCCTTGACCTCTTCTTTCTCCGGGTGGACAATTCCCTGGATAGTATCTTCTCCAGTAATAATCTGTGGCTTTCCATCTCTCCATTGTTTCAATATTGTACGGATTGACTTAATCAACTTTTGAGATTTTGCAACGATTGCCATATATGGCCTTGAGTTGTATACACATGCCATGATTGAGTTGTCACATTCTGACATAACCTCAGAAAATTGACTTGCTTTTAACTCCGGGGTATGTGTCTTGTTATTCCACATCAATACAATATCTTCCCCAATTGTACCGGAATAGCTTTCTCCATTGAAAAAGAATATTGTTGCTTGTGATGGTATGCCATCTTTATTTATTTTACCTGAAAGCGATACAGTTCCATAGCATAGCATATCATCAATCATACAGAACCCAACTACACCAATGTTTGTTAGAATTTGCTCCAGTAACCAAGTGTCCATTGTTTCAATTTCTCCAAAATCATAATCAAACATCTGTGTTATTAAGTCTAGAAATTCTTTCTGATAACAGTATGACCTAATATCTGACTTGTCACTTTCTTTCATCTTACTAAAATCATATAGTGGAGAAATAGGGACTACGTTGGTAGTCCCTATTCCCCCCAAGTATTGGGGTTTACTCATTTTTATTTTCCTCCATTCTTTCAACTAGTTTGGCTATTTCAAGCGAATTGTTATTAATAGCGGTTATCAATGCGGTCTGAGTCTTGAATATGTAATAACATAACACACCACACATCACTATAGGAAACCCAACTACTGATACAGCATTTAAAATTTCATTCATATTATCACTCCATTCTATACATTGATTATGACATGCCCGGACTTGCCAACCATATCACCTTTGTGGAATTTTAGTGTCTTGATAGATTTATCTGCCCGTTTAAATTTTGTTTTGTGTTTGTATACAATGGTTGGCAAACTGTATGTAGTAAGTGCATACGGTAACAACGATTTTCCATACGCAAAATTGATTGCACATACTGCCAAGAGACTACAGTCACAATCGCAAGGCTTAATCTGATATATTCTATCAATATCCCAATCTATCAATTCACATTGGTTGTATAATGACTTACGGTTGTTTTGATTATATCCGATATTGTTATTCCTTGCTAACATTTTGGTAGCTTTTGCTGCTTTTTGTCCGCGTTTCTTTGAGCGAAAACGAATAACCCATGTTTGACCGAAATCATAATACTCTCCAATTTTAACTTCTTTTCCGTTTTGGTCTCCGGCAAGGTCATCTACGACCTTGCCATTTGAACCAATGCTTGCCCATGCAAATAGATTTTTTAACATCTTTTCTTCCTCCTTAATTGAGTGAGAACGCAACGATATTGTAATCTGTATCGAGAATGTAATTGACGAGCAAATGCAAATATTCATTCCAGAAATCAGCACTAGCGGTATAATTTGTTGTCATTTTCTCACGGAAAGCACAGATACCCAATGCCCTCTTGTCAAATACTACTCCAATAATATTATTTAGTGTGACTGCTTCAGTACCAAGACCCAAACTGTTAGTGGAATCAGCACTAAAGGAAATGCTAGATACATCACTAAAACCAAAAGGTGTCGTGTCGGCAGTTTCTCCCTTGACCGCTTGCCAACGTGGTATTTCAACAAACTTTCCAATATCTCTTTCTTCGCGGTGGTAAGTGTCAGCAAGTAAACCATTATTTCTTGCCTTAATAAATGGGGTCAAGAAGTAAGCATTTTGTTGGATAGCCCCAACTGAGAGTTTACCGTTGTTATATACGTTCGTTCTTGCTTTCATATTTGACCTAACAATTCCAATTTGTTCACTCACATATGCTTGAAATTTTGGATTTTCAAACAGTTGGGTGGAAGTGCTTTCCATCGAGACACCATTTACCCCGGCTGCAACTGCCATTGTTTTCAAAGGTACTTCAGTATGCGTTGATTTACAACTAACAGCAATTGCAGCATTTACTAATGTATTAGCCCATGAATCAAGTACCATGTCACGAGTTTCTCTTACAGATTCACGAATTTGAGAAAGAAAACCATTTAATGTATCCCAACTTCTAAACGATTCTTTCAGAATATCTGCGGAAATAGAAATCGGAATCATAAGGTCCTTGCCCTCTTCGTAGACTTTGGCAGTGACCTTCGGTTGGAAAAATGTATGTTCCAACTCTGCGTAGGATTGTTTATTTACCGGAGCGGACATTGGGTCATCATATACATCAGTAATGTCAATTTTAGCACGTTGTACAAAACCACCCCACTCAATTCTATCAACTACAATGTCACTAAACATCATTTCATAGCCAAGGGTGGTACACTCAAATTTTGCCATTAAGGAAACGAGGGCTTTAGTAAACTTTTCAGTTGTCCCCATAACCTCAATATCTTCCCCAATGTCCACGAGTTTTTCAGCCGGTATTCCCTCAAGATAGCCATGTTGGGTCATATAATCTTTGCCCATACTCTGAGAAAGGGCTTGCTGTGTTAATACTTTCACATCTTCAAGTTTCATGTTATTTCCTCTCTTTCTCCCCGGTGTGCCGATAGGACAGCATATGATTTGAATAGAATTTGTTCTTATTATAATTTATTTTAGCATACATCATATATTATTGTCAATATTTTTTCAAAAATTATTTTTATTTTTTGTTTGTTAATTTTTTAACAATGTTTGATTGACAGATTTTTCCATGAATGTATGTTTGTTTTTGACGAGTTGGAAAAAAATGACAGGTTGTTAAATTTTTGTCAATCTCCTTTATATTACTTT
>CALYRM010000058.1 GCA_945482995.1 uncultured Clostridia bacterium
CGTAAGGATCTCATCCTTATAAGCATCCTCGAACCAACAGAATGTCATCCCGACCGAAGTGGAGGGATCTCTAAAACGGGGTACTAAAAACATACTATAGAATAAAACCAAAGCGTTCAATAAAAGAAGAGACGACTGTTCGTGTGCTTCGCAAAAAGTCGGTGCTTGTATTGAGATGTCTCGACTTCGCTCGACATGACGAACTAACAAATGTCATCCCGACCAACAGAATGACGATAATAAGCACATAACAAGAGGTAAAATATGTCAGTTATTGATAAAGGTAGACTTGAAGAATATATATATTATATTAGTTCCATGCTCAAGCAGGAAGACTTTTATGATACCTACCTCGACGGTATAAAAGCGGGCAAGAGTAAATATGAAATGTCTCAACGCTTCCAAAAGAAAAAGTTTGACCTTGATTGGGTTGAACAAATCGAAGACTGCGTTGTTTCTCTTGATAATATTGTCCGTAATCCTCGTAAATTTATTGTAGTTGAAGAGGAAATTATCGACGTTTCGCTTGCTCGAAATATTACCACCGAATCCGTTAAGCACCTTGCAACGCACACAAACTTGATTGCAAGCGTATCCGATGAAGGAATGGTTATTCCAAGTAAGATTTTAAATACTTCAAAGGAAGAATCCTTTGAGATTTACGAAAACCGTTTCATATACACCTTAATTCTAAAATTACACCAATTTATAAATAAACGCTTTGAAGTAATAAAAAAAGCAGCAATAACATCTGATAATTTCACGGTAAAGATTGATAGCGAATACTCTGTTGGCAAGCAAAAGGTTAAGTATTCAATGGAAACAATTCTTAATATGCCACTTGACGAAATGGTAAAAGTGGATACAAGCGAGTTAACTGACGTTGAAAGAATTGCAAGACTTGCAAGCATAGTTAATGGCTTTTTGGGTTCTCCATTCGCCAAAACAATGGTTTCCTGCGCCCTTGTAAGACCGCCGATTATTCGTACCAACGTTATCTTGAAAAACCCCGACTTCAAAAAGGCGCTTGTATTGTGGCAATTTATTGATAGCTATCAATCCAACGGCTACGAAATAAAATCTGTTGATTCCACAGATAATTTGCCTTTGGCTTCTCAAGAAAAATTCAATAACTTAATCTATTTAAACAATATTCTTATTGAATCAATAGTCAGACAAGCCACAACCGACGAGGCAATCGAAGCGAAAACCGAGGAAAAGAAGAAAAAGAAAGATACGGAATTCGAATATATTACAAGAAATATTGACGATTTCGTACCCGACGATTTCCCCGAACTTAAACTAAGTTTATTTGAAACAAGGCGTGTTTTCACTAAGTTACCCGAAATTGCAGAGGTAACCAAAGAAGAAGAACGCAAAATAACAAGAGGTATTGACCGTTGTTTATTGCAATATAAAATCAATAAAACAAAGCAGGATAGCGAGGAAAGAGCCGAGCTTATTCGTAAGCTTGTTATAGAAGAGGACAAAGCGAAAGTCGCAGCACTAAAAGCTCAAAAGGACGCAGAAAAGAAAGCCGAGCGTGAAAAGGTTAGAGCCGAGAAAGAAGCTAAGCGACAAGAAAAGTTACAAAAGAAACTCGAGAAAGAACGCCTTATTCGTGAACAACAAGAGCGTGAAGAACGTATTCGCCGTGAAGAGGAACAAGCGCTCAAAGAGAGAATAGAAAAAGAAAAGGCTGAAGCTGAGCAAAGGATTTTGGAAGAAAATCGTAGATTACAAGCTATCTTTGATTCCGAAAAGGCTCGTACCGATTTGATTCGTCAACAAAAGAGAGAAGAATACGAGAGAGAAAGACAAATCAGTTTCCTTCGTCCTATGGAAAATGCAGCGCTGGTTAAACTTCGTAAAAAGGAACAACAACGCATTATGAAAATGCGTAGCGCTCAAGAGCTTGCTCTAAGAGAAATGATAACCAAGCATTATCAAGAAATGGAAGCTGAACAAAAATCGGCAATCTTAGAAATGGAGAATATCGCTAATTTGTGCGATTTTGATATTTTTAGCGATGAGCCTGTCGCTACCGATGAACGCCCGGAAGATATCGTCATAACTGAAACACCAACCGCTAAGGATATGGAAGAGGTTGAGCTTGACGGAATGGATATACCTGAAGCCGATACGTCTTTAACCACAAGAGACGAAAATGGCGACTTCGTGTATGCAAAACAAGCGGGACTCATTGAAGAGGAAGAAGACCCAACTCTTGCACGTAGCAAAATGACTATTACCGAAACGTCATATGCGCCAACAGGTGATGGCTCGTCCGCTAATGACGACTTTGACGAGGATATTATGTTGACAGGCTTTGACGCACCGATTGACGCAACAGCCAAGTATAAACCGAAGTCATCGTTCTCAGCAAAGAATTTATCTTCTGCCGACGGAAGAATTGCAAGACCGTCCGAAGTCTTAAATAATACAAAATCAATATCAAATTTACTCGGTGACGAGTGGGATTTTGAAGATGAAGACGATCCAAATAGAGAAGAAAAACTCAAAGAAATAGAAAATCGTCGCAAGAAGGAAATGGAAGAGCTTAATGCAAAGCGTAAAGAAGAGTTATCTCAAATAAAGATAACAGGCAAGACCGAAAGCAATAGAACACTTTCAAGCGGTGTATTCGTTCCCACTCCGCCAAAGACAATTGATCTCAATAAGGACAACATAAAGGACGTATTGAACGACCACACAATAATCGGAAACGAGGACGAAGACGGTAAAGGTAGAAAGAAGAAAAAACGTAAGTAATGTATTTAATCCATGTAAACATCCCTGACTTTCTTACGTCAACCATATAATGTCATTCTGAGCGTTTATACTGTCATTCCGAGCGTAGTCGAGGAATCTCATCCGCATTGTCATCCTGAGCGAAGCGTAGCGTAGTCGTAAGGATCTCATCCACATTGTCATCCCGAGCGTTCATACTGTCATTCCGACCAACGTGGAGGAATCTAATCCGCTTTGTCATTCCTCGCCATAGCGTCATCCTGAGCGAAGTGCAACGGAGTCGTAAGGATCTCATCCTTATTATGTCATGTCGACCAACACAACCGTCATTTCGACCGAAGTGCAACGGAGTGGAGAGTGAATTGACAGCAACGCTGTCATCCCGAGCGTAGTCGAGGAATCTCATCCGCTTTGTCATCCTGAAAGCGTTGCGCTGTGAAGTCGTAAGGTGAATTGACAGCTCCGCTGTCATCCTGAGCAACTTCGAAGGACCTCATCCTATAAAAAAAGCATTGTCATTCGGCAATGCTTTTTCTTCGTCATGTCGACCAACACAACCGTCATTTCGACCGAAGTGCAACGGAGTGGAGAAATCTCAGCGAAGCTGGACGGCGTCGAGACATCTAATCCATATTACGTCATTAGCATAAAAAATAGTTTTTTGCCGACAAAAATCGATTTTTTATGAATTTTGTCGGTTTTAAGACGGACAAAAATGCTAAATCTATCAAATTTGTCGGTTCTAAGGCGAACACTTTTATTGACAAATATGGCATGAATGTCTCTCCGTATGCTTCGCAAAGAGTCAGTGCTTGTAGTGAGGTCCCTCGAACAACTCTTCCAGGATGACAGCGGTGCTGTCAATTAGATCCTCACGACTCCGTTTCACTACGCTTCAGAATGACAACCACACCATACAAATCACGCAGTCCAAAACCCGCTGATATGCGGATTTCATCACGAAGTGATTTCATCCTGTAAGGATTTCATCTGCCCATCAAGGCAGATTTCATTCTTTGTTACACTAACAAAGACTCGATGAGATCCTCACGACTCCGTTTCACTCCGCTCAGGATGACAATATCCATCCATATTACGTCATTAGCATAAAAAATAGTTTTTTGCCGACAAAAATCGATTTTTTATGAATTTTGTCGGTTTTAAGACGGACAAAAATGCTAAATCTATCAAATTTGTCGGTTCTAAGGCGAACACTTTTATTGACAAATATGTTTTTATATGCTATAATATGTGCAAAATACTAAAAGGAGTGCGTTATGATTCTACGACAAGCTTATCTTGACAAAATTATTCCGCTTATCGATAAAAATTTAATAAAGGTGTTGACAGGCGTTCGACGCTCGGGCAAAACCGTTCTACTTTCTCAAATCCAAGATTTGCTTTTGTCAAGAGGTGTTCCAAAAGATAACATTATTAGCATAAGCCTTGAATCTAAGAAAAACAAGAAATTTAAGGACGGAGATATTTTATATGAGTATCTTATCTCAGCTTGCGAGAATATAGGAAGCAAGGTCTATATTTTTCTCGATGAGATACAGGTCGTTAGTAAATGGGAAGAGGTTGTTGCTTCTTTGCTTGTCGATGTTGATTGCGATATTTATATTAGTGGCTCAAATTCAAAACTCTTATCGGGAGAGCTTGCAACGCTGATTGCCGGACGTTATATTCAAATCCATGTCTATCCATTTACTCTTAGCGAGGCGAAATTAATACAGCAGCAGAACGGTAAATATACTTCCGACGAGGCTCTTTTTGCCGATTATTTGCGCTATGGCGGATTACCAATGCGTTTCTCCCTTGAAAACATCTCTCTTGAGCCTTATCTATCAGATACATACGATGCAATCGTGGTTAAAGATATTATTCAAAGGAATAACATAAAAGATATCGGGCTACTAAATATGATTCTTGCGTTCTTAATGGACAATATAGCAAATCAGTTTTCCGCCCGTTCGATTTCTGCTGCTCTTAAAGCAAATGGCTTCAATACTACGGTAGAAACTGTTATTTCTTATATAGATTATATTAAAAAAGCGATGGTTATTTACAGTGCACAACGATATGACATTAAGGGAAAACAGCTTCTTACCACGAATGAAAAATATTATGCTGTTGATTTGGGACTCCGTAACTGTGTTAAGGCAAGCGGAGAAATAGACTATAATAAACTGTACGAAAACATTGTTTACCTTGAACTTTTATTTCGTGGCTACGATGTGAAAGTTGGTAAATCAGACGAATACGAAATAGATTTTATTGCATATAAGGGTTCTGATATTTTGTACATTCAAGTATGCTATCTTCTTGCTTCTCCTGAAACGGTAGAACGAGAGTTTGGAAATCTTGAACGTATTAAGGATAACTACCCTAAGTATGTTGTTTCAGGTGATATTCCCGATTTTTCACGTAACGGAATCAAGCATTATAATATAATTAAATTTTTATTGAATGAATAATCCGCTTACGTCATCCCGACCAATAGAATGTCATCCTTCGCCTATAATGTCATTCCGAGCGTAGTCGAGGAATCTCATCCTTATTATGTCATGTCGACCAACACAACCGTCATTTCGACCGAAGTGCAACGGAGTGGAGAAATCTCAGCGGAGCTGGACGGCGTCGAAGAATCCAATCCTTATTATCTCATTCTTAAGCACTGACTCTTTTGTATTCTTTGTGAAGCAATCGAGCAGTCTATCTACAAATTAAAGCATTGCACATTGCAAATTGTATAAAAAAAACGACAAGTGTCGTTTTTTTTATTTTGATGAGATCCTCACGACTCCGTTGCACTTCGCTCAGGATGACAAACCAAATGTCATGTCGATCGCAGTGGAGACATCTATTCCGCATTAAATTGATGAGATCCTCACGACTCCGTTTCACTCCGCTCAGGATGACGAACAAGGATAAGGTGAATGACAACCACACCATACAAATCACGCAGTCCAAAACCCGCTGATATGCGGATTTCATCACGAAGTGATTTCATCCTGTAAGGATTTCATCTGCCCATCAAGGCAGATTTCATTCTTTGTTACACTAACAAAGACTCGATGAGATCCTCACGACTCCGTTGCACTTCGCTCAGGATGACAAACCAAATGTCATGTCGACCAACGTGGAGACATCTAATCCATATTATAAACAAGGAATAGATCCTTACGACTCCGTTGCACTCCGCTCAGGATGACGAACAAGGATAAGGTCCCTCGAACAACTCTTCCAGGATGACAGCAGAGCTGTCAATTCACCATCGACTACGCTTCAGAATGACAACCACACCATACAAATCACGCAGTCCAAAACCCGCTGATATGCGGATTTCATCACGAAGTGATTTCATCCTGTAAGGATTTCATCTGCCCATCAAGGCAGATTTCATTCTTTGTTACACTAACAAAGACTCGATGAGATCCTTACGACTCCGTTACACTCCGCTCAGGATGACGAACGAATCGGAATAGATCCTTACGACTACGCTACGCTCCGCTCAGGATGACAATTAAAAAAATGTCATCCCTGCACATAATGATGTTATATGTCGGGATGACAACAAGTTTTTTATATCTTTTGGTCGCCGTCTACTATTAACTTGAATTTGTGGAGTATCAAATACACACCAAATGATACAACGGCAGGAATCACAAACATTGTTAATATGATACCTAAAACATATTTCCATTCGGGAACTTTGGCTAGGTTGCTTGCTTCAATAACTCCAAACAAACCGACCAAGCCGCTTGTACCCATTCCACCGCCTGAGGCATTACAACGCATGTCGAGCAAAACTGCAACCAATCCGGCAACAGCGCTAGCCACAATTTCGGGAACCATAATTATTGGTTTTTTCATAATGTTTGGTATTTGCAACATACTTGTTCCCAAGCCTTGCGAAATCAAGCCCGACCAACCATTGTCTTTGAAACTTGCTACGGCAAAACCAACCATATGCGCCGCACAGCCTGCAACTGCCGCGCCGCCTGCTATTGATAGGGCTTCGCTTTCACTTCCTGATACAGCCAAGGAAACCGCAACCCATATTGCCGCCGATGAGGTTGGCATAGTAAGTAAGATACCCATAACGATAGCGATAAATATACCTGTAACAATCTTAACGCCTGTACCTGCATTGATACAAATTACAATCAATTTTGCAACCAGGTCAATTAATTTAATGAACGGCCAAGCAATAAATATTCCTGCTAAGGATAGTATAATCATTCCCAATGGAACTAATATAATATCAAATTTAGTTTTTCCTGCATACAATCCTGCAATTTCAATGGATAGAAGCGAAACAACGTATGCTCCGATTGGGTTGCCGGGTAAACCTTTTGCGAACACTCCCGTGAGTGATGCGTAAAGCGTTTCAAAATCGTTTGTTGTGAGCGCGGTTACTAAATTACCTGACCAAGCACCAAGCAAACCACAAACGGCGGCAGTGAATATAACCAACGGCTTTGATTTTAGTTTATAGGCAATACCAACGCCGATACCTGCGCCCATTAGCATTTTTGCAAAGTTGCCAAACGCTTTTAGAATACTCCCAAAAACATTATTACCGCACCAAGCTCCTATTTGTGAAATAATAGTTCCTGCAATAAGTGTTGCAAATAGTCCAAGAGCCATACCGCTGAAAGCGTCAATAAACCACCTGTTGCATAACTTTTTAACAACGGTTAGAGCCTTGTTAGCCTTTTTGGGAGTATTTTCTTCGCCGTTATCCGAAAGTGTTGAAGTGTTTTCGCCGTTTTCGTTATTTTCGGCGTTTACTTCGGGAGAGTCAGCTTGTTCGCTCATTTCTTCCGAAACTTTATCATTGGTTTGAATTTCATCATTGCGCATAATAATTATCTTTTTCCTTCAATTTTATTTTTTATACAAGCCTCATAGCATAGCACTGTTGCTGCGACGCCAACGTTTAGCGAATCGCACTTGCCAAGCATAGGGATTGCTATTAGTGAGTTTGTTTTTTCGTACCATTCTCTACTTATACCATACCTTTCGCTACCCATTACAAACGCCGTCCTTGTTCCGTAGGGCATTTCGTAATACATTTTGTCGGCTCTTGTATCTGCAAGATAAATGGTAAAACCTTTGCTTAACAAAAACTTACTGCAATCGTCTGCATTTTCAAACTCATACACGGGAACTGTCAAAATAGCTAACATACTTGAATGAATAAGTTTTGGGTGAGTAAGTCGGGCTTTGCGATTGCACAAAAACACTGCGTCAACGCCTGCGCCGTCTGCAACTCTTAGCATTGTACCTATATTGCCGGGTATTTCTACGCCGTCGATTACCAAAACAACACCTTTCTTATCGGGACGAAAATCTCTTAAATCCCATTGCGGAAGCTTTGCAATAGTGAGAATGCCGTCGGGTTTATCTCTTTCGCTGATTTTAGCATACGTCTTTGCGCTAACGGTGTAGTTTTCGGGACATATGTTTTTAAGCGATTGCACAGTTTTTTCGGCTTCGGGTGTGCGAACGTATTCGGGACAAACTACCAAGGTTACAATCTCGGTGCCTTCAGATAAAATGTGTCCGTTCATCCAAATACCCTCTGCAATGAATAGCTTTTCGGGGTTTGGTTTGGAATTTGATAAAATCCCTTTAATTCTTTTTATTACGCCGTTTTGTTCACCAATGGCCATGAAGTCGTTATAGTTAACCATAGTTATAAAAATATCCTTATGTTATATGTTTGTAAATTCTTAGTTACGTCATCCCTCGCCACCATGTCATCCTGAGCGGAGCGTAGCGCAGTCGTAAGGATCTAATTGACAGCACCGCTGTCATCCCGAGCGTAGTCGAGGGACCTTATCCTTATAATGTCATCCTGAGCGTAGTCGAAGGATCTCATAAAAATGTCATCCTGAGCGGAGTGCAACGGAGTCGTAAGGATCTCATCCTTATTACGTCATTCCTCGCCACCATGTCATCCTGAGCGGAGTGCAACGGAGTCGTGAGGATCTCATCCTTGTTTGGATGTAGATGTCTCCACTACGGTCGACATGACAACCACCACACCATACAAATCACGAAGTCCAAAACCCGCTGATGTGCGGATTTCATCACGAAGTGATTTCATCCTGTAGGGATTTCATCTGCCCATCAAGGCAGATTTCATTCTTTGTTCCAACAAAGAGTGGATGAGATGTCTCCACTACGGTCGACATGACAATTGGATGAGATGTCTCCACTTCGGTCGACATGACATCACATGGATGACAGTGCGGATGTCGACATGACATTTTATATGTCATGATTACATTATTATATCACTTTATAGATAATTAGGTCAATTATAAATGTATTAATCGAATAATACTTGGTAATAATTAGTTTGGAGGTGAATAATGAGTTTTAATCCATTTGAACAAAAAGCATCAAGAATTGATAAAGTATTTAGTGATTGGAAAGGTCTATACCCAAAGCCATACGACAAAAACGAGGTTGATCCTTACACAAAATGTAGAATAATTTTAATGAACGGAACCGAATTTGAAGATGTTTGGTTCTCACACCAATATCATCGTCATGAAATAAATAACGATATACGCCGTGAGCTTGCTATGATAAGGGCGAGTGAACAACAACAGCAAAAGCGTATTGCTTGCTTAAAGCCACTTGACGAAAATATTTTAGAAACAACTATTTCATATGAACAATTAGCTGTAGATTTAACTGCTGCGCTTGCTCAAACCGATCCCGATAAGTATGTCAAATTAGCTCTTGATTTCGCGCTATTAGAAGATTTCGATCATTTATATAGATATGCAAATTTGCTCGAAGCGGAGCAAGGCGTAAAAGCTGAAAGATTGGTTGGCTGTTATACCGAAATAATGCCGGCAAGACCGACTATTGCGCATCACAGGTTCCCAATGGATAATGTTGAATTCCCAATTAACAACAAGAGCTCCGACTTAAAAACAAAACTTCATACTGCAATAATAACTGCCGCTGAACAACAAACAATGAATTATTATATGAATATTTGCGGAATCTATCCAACCGATATAGGCAGAAAACTTTACCAAGAAATCGGTATGGTAGAAGAAGAACACGTTACCCACTATGGTTCGTTGATTGATCCTACCGAGGGTTGGGCAGAATGTAACCTAATGCACCAATACACCGAGTGCTACCTATATTGGTCGGCATACAATACCGAAACTGACAACAATGTGAAAAAAGTTTGGCAAATGCACCTTGAACAAGAGCTTACACACCTACAAAAGGCAGTTGAATTGTTGAAGAAATATGCAAATAAGGATTATTTAGAGGTTATCCCAGAACCCGCGTTCCCCGAAGAATTAGTTTTGAAAGAAAACAAGGAATATATCCGTAAAATATTAAAGCAAACAGTCAATCTGACGTCAAATAGAGAGGATTACGACAAGGTAACCGATTTATCCGATAATGCAGACTTTTTTAGATATCAAAGAATGGTAAACAGAAATGTTGGCGAAATTCCAAGCCATAAGGTTATTGAAAATGAAATCCTATTAAAGGGAAGCGATTATCGCTATGAAGATTCCGCTAACCCCGTAAGAGAGTTGAGAGACAACACGAAAGACACTGTGAATGTGGTGTTAAAAGTATAAAATAATATTGTCATCATTGTTATGTCATTCCGAAAAATATAAATGTCATCCTGAGGGACGAAATGAAGTCGTGAGGATCTATTCCTTGTTATGTCATCCTGAGCGCAGTCGAGGGTGAATTGACAGCCCTGCTGTCATCCCGAGCGTAGTCGAGGGACCTCACTACAAGCACCGACTCTTTGCGAAGCATACGGATAGACGTTCATACCATATTGTCATCCTGAGCGAAGCGCAGCGTAGTCGTAAGGATCTCATAAAAATGTCATCCTGAGCGGAGTGCAACGGAGTCGTGAGGATCTCATCCTTATTATGTCATTCTTAAGCGTAGTCGAGGGACCTCATCCGCTTTATTGCATGTAGATGTCTCCACTACGCTTCAGAATGACAACCACACCATACAAATCACGAAGTCCAAAACCCGCAAATGTGCGGATTTCATCACGAAGTGATTTCATCCTGTAGGGATTTCATCTGCCAATCAAGGCAGATTTCATTCTTTGTTCCAACAAAGAGTGGACGAGATGTCTCCACGTTGGTCGACATGACATTTGGATGAAGATGTCTCCACTACGCTTCAGAATGACAACCACACCATACAAATCACGAAGTCCAAAACCCGCAAATGTGCGGATTTCATCACGAAGTGATTTCATCCTGTAGGGATTTCATCTGCCCATCAAGGCAGATTTCATTCTTTGTACCAACAAAGAGTGGACGAGATGTCTCCACTGCGGTCGACATGACAATGCGGAATAGATGTCTCCACTGCGGTCGACATGACGTTACATGGATAACGTCATCCTGAGCGGAGTGCAACGGAGTCGTAAGGATCTCATCCTTGTTTATTTGTAGATTCCTCCACTACGCTTCAGAATGACAACCACACCATACAAATCACGAAGTCCAAAACCCGCAAATGTGCGGATTTCATCACGAAGTGATTTCATCCTGTAGGGATTTCATCTGCCCATCAAGGCAGATTTCATTCTTTGTACCAACAAAGAGTGGACGAGATGTCTCCACTGCGGTCGACATGACGTTACATGGATAACGTCATCCTGAGCGGAGTGCAACGGAGTCGTAAGGATCTCATCCTTGTTTATTTGTAGATTCTTCGACTACGCTCGGAATGACAGTGCGGGTGTCGACATGATGAATAAAAAGCATTGCCGAATGACAATGCTTTTTTATTCGTTTTATTCTTTATCTGAGT